>CAXTWJ010000051.1:8366-12121 GCA_964247925.1 uncultured Sphingomonas sp. | reverse complement strand
GCAGTAGCGCGCGCGTGCGGCCTGTGACAACGGTACCGGCGTCGGGAGGTGCGCGATGCGGGACCGGACTCGCTGGGCGGTGGTGGCGCTGGTCTTCGTCGCGATCATGCTCAACTATGTCGATCGGCAGATCCTGGCGCTCCTGAAGCCGACGCTGGAGCGCGAGTTCCGCTGGTCCGACGGCGACTATGCCAATATGCTCTCCGCGTTCCAGGTCGCGGCGGCGGTCGCGTTCCTGGGGACGGGCTGGTTCATCGACCGGGTCGGCCTGCGGCTCGGCTTCGGGCTGGGCGTGGCGCTGTGGAGCATGGCGGGAATGGCGCACGCGGTCGTCTCCACGATCGGCGGGTTCATGGCCGCACGCGTGGTGCTGGGCGCGGCCGAGTCGGTCGGCACGCCCGCGGCGGTCAAGTCGGCCGCTACCTATTTCACGCGAGAGGAGCGTTCGGTCGCGCTCGGCATCGGCAACACCGCGCCTAATGTCGGCGCGATCGTGACACCGCTGGTCATCCCGGCGCTGGCCGTCGCTTATGGCTGGCAGGCGGCGTTCCTGCTGGCGGGCGGGCTGGGGCTGGTGTGGGCCGTCGCCTGGTTCGCGCTGCGCGTTACGCCGGTGAGCGAGGCCGTGACGGCGGCGCCGATCCGCTGGGCGGACCTGCTCCGTCGGCGCGAGACGGCCGCGATCGCTGTCGCCAAGGTGCTGTCGGACCAGGTGTGGTTCTTCATGCTCGCCTGGCTGCCCGACCTGTTCCATCGGCTGTTCGGCCTGCCGCAGGGGACGGTGGGGCTGCCGGTCGCGCTCGCCTATACGATGGCGGCGGCGGGGGCGCTGACCGGCGGCTGGCTGCCCACGCGGCTGATGCGCGCCGGCTGGAGCGTGAATCGGGCGCGCAAGGGCACCCTGCTGCTCTACGCCGTCCTGATCCTGCCGGTGACGGGGGTGATGGCCGTCCAGAGCCCGTGGAGCGCGGCGCTGCTGCTCGGCCTGGGGCTGTTCGCGCATCAGGGTTTCTCGACCAACCTGTTCGCGCTGGCGACCGACATCGTGCCGGCGCGCGCGGTCGGCTCGACGATCGGCATCGCCGCGTTCTGCGGCAATCTGTGGTCGATCGGGCTGATCCAGCTGGCGGCGTGGTCGCTGGGCCATGGCTGGGGCTATGGTCCGCTGCTGGCGATCTGTTCGGGGTCGTACCTCGTCGCGCTCGCCTGCGTGCAGCTCCTCATTCCCGTGATCCGGCCGGTGGAGCAGGACGGCGAGCCGCTCGTGCTGGCGCACTGAGCGGCTTGCTCCTTCAGAACCCGATCCGGCCCGTGATCCCGTAATAGCGGTCCGCGTCGCGCGGGATCAGGTACCGGTATGAGCCGCCTGGGCCGCCCGAGGTGATGGCGGACGCGAAGCTCTGGTCGAACAGGTTTTTCACTTGCGCGGTCAGGCGAAAGTGATCGCCCGCGTCCGCGATGCCGGCCGAGAGATCGACCAGGCCGTAGCCGTGGATCGTCGTCGCCTGGCGGACGGCGGCGTTGGCGTCGAGCTGCGACAGCTGCTTGGTCTGATACGACGTCTGCGCGCCGAGCAGCACGTCCACCGCGCTGCCCGTGCGGATGCGGTAGTCGGCGGAAAGCGAGCCCTTGAACCTGGGCGCATACGGCAAGGCCGTGCCCGACGGCACCACGCCCGTGACGACCCCGTTGGTCGGCACTCGGAAGCGGTCTATATGCGCGTCGGTGTACGCGGCGCCGCCCGAGATGTTGAGGTCGCGCACCGGCTGAAACGTCACGTCCAGCTCGGCGCCGCGCGTCGAGATCTCGCCGGCATTGGTGAAGCGCGTGACCAGCACGCCCGCGACCAGATCGGGGTTGTTGGCCTGGAAATTGTGGTATTTCGCGTAATAGCCGGCGAGGTTGAGGACGAGCTTGCCGTTCAGCAGCGTGTTCTTGATCCCGCCTTCCCAGCTGTCCGCCGTCTCCGGCTGGATGACGTTGGTGCCCGTCGCGGTCAGGTTGTAGAAGACGTTGAACGCCGGGCCCTTGTAGCCGCGCGAATAGGTCGCATAGACGGTCGATTGCTGGGCCAGGTCGAACTGCAGGCCCGCCTTGCCCGAAAAATTGTCATTGGTCGTCTTGCCCCGGAACGGCCCGAAGCTGCCGTTGATGCCCGGTCCCGCCAGCGTCGTGACGCGGGTGTGGAACACGTCCAGCTGGTCGGTGGTGTAGCGCGCGCCCGCGATGACGCGGAACCGGTCGGTCAGGTTCAGTGTGCCCTGGCCGAAGAACGCGAGGTTCTTGAATGTCGAGCCGAAATCGGCGGTGCCTGTCGGCCGCGTCACGACGGTGCCCGGCGTCGTGCAGGGCGTCAGCACGGTGGGCGCCGGCGTCAGCGTGCAGACCACGTCGTCGCGGGTGAACACGCGCTCCGTGTACGCGCGCGAGTAGAAGGCGCCGACGACATAGGAGATGAGCTGCTTGGCCGGCGAGGTCAGGCGCAGCTCCTGCGTCAGCGTGTCCGACTTCTGTGGGCCGACATCGTGCAGCTGATTGAAGCCGACATAGGCTTGGGGCAGCCAGTCGCCGTCGCGGATCTCCGTGTTGTCATACTCGCGGTACGAACCGATGTACGTCACCGTCTGATTGCCCAGCGTATAGTCGGCCTGGCCCGACACGCCCCAGCTCTTCTCCTTGGCCGAGGTGATCAGGTCTTGGTTCACCCGGCGCGACTCGTTGCCGCGCTGCGGCGGCAGGACGGTGGCGGCGAGGTTGGCGGGCGTCGTGCCGATGATCTCGGCGCAGCAGTCGTCGTTCGCGCGGCGATAGTCGCCGATCAGCGTGATCGTCAGGTCCGGCGTCGGGTCGACGACCAGCACGCCGCGCACGCCGTAATGCTCGTACCCGTTCACGCGGCGGCCGTTGTACGCGTCGTTGCGGATGTTGCCGTTGTAATGGCCATAGAAGCCGGTGATCCGGCTCTTGATCCCGGTCGCCAACGGCAGATCGACCGCGCCGCGCACGCGATACTCGTCGCCGTTGGTGAACCAGCCGCCCTCCAGGAAGCCGCCGAGCTGATCGCCGGGGCGCTTGGTGATGATGTTGATGACGCCCGCGGACGTGTTCTTGCCGAACAGCGTGCCTTGCGGCCCGCGCAGCACCTCCAGCCGGTCAATGTCGATCAGGTCGGTGAACGCCTCGCCGGCGCGGCTGTAGACCACGCCATCAACGACGGTGGAGATGGACGGCTCGCCCGCGATCGAGAAGGTGGAGGTGCCGACGCCGCGCAGGAACAGCGACTGGTTGATCGCGGTACCCGATTTCCGGAAATTGAGGGTGGGGACGAGATACTGCGCGCTCTCGATGTTGGTGCCGCCGCGCTGCGTGATCGCGTCGCCCGACAGCACGGTGACCGCGAGCGGCACGTCCTGCAGCCGCTCCGACCGTTTCTGCGCGGTGACGACGATGTCGCCGGGCGTCGCCTCGGTCACGCTGGTCTTCCCCTCGTCCTGGCTCCCCTGCGCGGCGGTCGTGCCGGCGGTGGTGTCGTTAGCCTGGGCCAGCGCCGGGCTCGCCCCCAGCGGCAGGACGGCGACCCCCGTCAGCAGCAATGCCCTCATCTCATCCCTCCCTGGCCGGCCGTCAGAGGCCGAGTTCCTCCATCGACACCACGCGGTGCTCGCGCGCGCTGATCTCGGCGGCCGTGCCGATGGCGACGGCCATCAGGCCGTCGTGCGCCGGGGCCACAAAACAGGCAAAACCCCCCCCCCCCC
>CAXTWJ010000051.1:0-8356 GCA_964247925.1 uncultured Sphingomonas sp. | reverse complement strand
ACGCCGCGCGTCGGGCTGTCCTGCGCCAGCGCGGGCGCCGTCCACAGCGCGAGCGCGGCGGTGCCGGTCATCCAAATGGTCCTGGTCATGTTCATCCTCCCCTCGATCAGCCTCTTCAGAAGCCGAGTTCGTCCATGCTCACCACGCGATGCTCGCGCGCGCTGATCTCGGCCGCCGTGCCGATCGCGACCGCCATCAGGCCGTCCTGCGCGGTGACCTCTACCGGGCCTTCCCCGCGCACGGCGCTCAAGAACTTCTGGTGCTCGTAAAAGGTGGAGCCATGGTGGCTGCCCGCCGCCAGCGCCGCCGGATCGACCTCGACCACGCGGCGGGTGACCCGTTTGGGGTTGCGGAAGCCGACACGGGGGCTGTGGACCACCGCGCCCTCCGGGATCAGCACGTCGAGCCGCCCGGCGTCGCCCACGGCGGCGATCTCTTCCTGGTTCGCCGCGCCCTCGGCGAACATCGACAGGTCCAGCAGCGCGCGCGACCCGTCCGCGAAATCGACGGTGGTGTAGCTGTTGTCGATGATATCGGGTGTCTCGCCATCATAGCGTTCGTCACGGTGGTTCAGGTCCATGGCGCCCGAGCAGTACACGCGCACCGGCTCCGACCGCGTGATGAGACGCATCAGGTCGAAGAAGTGGCAGCATTTCTCGACCATCGTGCCCCCGGTGTTGCGGCTGAACCGGTTCCAGTCGCCGACCTTGGGCAGGAAGGGGAAGCGGTGCTCGCGGATCGAGAGCATCCGCAGGCGACCGATCAGGCCGTCACCGACGTCGCGGATGAACGCGGCCACGGGCGGCATATAGCGATACTCCATCGCGCACCAGAACACGCCGGGCGAGGCGGCGGCGCGCTCCGCGATCCAGCGCGCGTCGGCGATGGTGGTCGCGAGCGGCTTTTCGCACAGAATGTGCAGCCCCGCGTCGAACAGGGGCGCCAGCACCGCGCGATGCGTGTGATTGGGGCTGGCGACGATCACCGCATCCACCAGTCCGCTCGCCGCCAGCGCCCCGGCATCCGGGAAGGCCTGCACGGGCGCGGCAGCGTCGCCCAGCGCGTTCCTGGCCCAGGCGAGCGAGCCCTCCACCGGATCGGCGATCGCGGTGACGACCGTGGCTGGTGTGATGGCGAGGTTGTGGAGATGCTCGACCCCCATCATGCCGGTGCCGACGAGGCCGTAACGCACTTGCTCGGTCACGCTTGTCGCCCCTAGGACCACGACCATGTCGTCCATCACGCTTACACCCGAACCGCGCCCCCTCGGCAAGAGCGGGCTGACCGTGTCGCCGATCGCCTGGGGGATGTGGCGCTTCGCCGGGCGGCCGGTCGCCGAGGCGCAGGCGCTGGTGGAGGCGGCGTTCGCGGCCGGCATCACGCTGTTCGACACGGCCGACATCTATGGCTTCGACGGGGCAAGGGGGTTCGGTGACGCCGAGCCGCTGCGGGGCGAGGTGCTGGCCGGCGCGCCGGCCCTGCGCGAGCGCATGGTGCTGGCCACCAAGGGCGGGATCACGCCGCCCGTGCCCTATGACTCGTCCGCTCCCTATCTGACCGGGGCGCTGGAGGCGTCGCTGCGGCGGCTCCGCGTCGAGCGCGTCGAGCTGTACCAGATCCACCGCCCGGACATCCTGACCCACCCGCAGGAGGTCGCGCGCGCGCTGGAGGACATGGTCACGGGCGGCAAGGTCGCCGCGATCGGCGTATCCAACCATACGCCGGACCAGCAGCGCACGCTGGCCTCGTTCCTGTCCGTGCCGCTGGCGAGCACGCAGCCCGAGTTCTCCGCGCTCCATCTGGAGCCGATGACGAACGGCCTGTTCGATCAGGCGATGAAGCACGATGTCGCGATCCTGGCCTGGTCGCCGCTGGGCGGCGGGAAGCTGGGCGCCCCCGCGCGCGCGGGCGGGGTCGCGGTGGCGGACGCGCTCGACCGGCGCGCGCGGGCGGCCGGCGTGAGCCGGGCGGCGGCGGCGTACAGCTGGATCATGGCGCATCCGGCGCGGCCGATCCCGATCGTCGGCACGCAGCAGGCGTGGCGGATCGCGGACGCCGCCGACGCCTACAAGGTGAGCTGGACGCGCCAGCACTGGTACGAGGTGCTGGTGGCCGCGCGCGGGGAAAAACTGCCGTGAGCGACCCTGTTCCGTTTATCCCGAGCGACGTCGAGGGACAGGCCGGTGCCGCGACGGCGCTCGGCACGAACGGTGGGTCGTGCGAGGTCAGCTGGTTCGCGGCGCTGTGCGACGACGATTACGAGTTCCTGGGCGTGCCGGACCCGAGGCTCGCATCCAGCTGGGAGCATTGCCGCGACATCGTGCTCGCCGCCGAGACGGGCGGGTTCGACAACATCCTGCTGCCGTCGGGCTACCAGCTCGGCATCGATACCACCGCCTTTGCCGCGGGCATCGCGCCGATGCTGCGGCGCATGGCGCTGCTGATGGCGGTCCGCGTCGGCGAGAGCTGGCCGCCGCAGCTGGCACGGCAGATCGCCACGATCGACCGGATGCTGGGCGGCCGCCTCTCGATCAACATCATCTCATCTGACATGCCGGGCGAGACGCTGGCGAGCGCGCCGCGCTATCGGCGCACGGTCGAGGCGATGGCGATCCTGAAAACGCTGCTGAATGGCGAGCCGCTCGACCATCAGGGCGAGTTCTGGCGGCTGACGATCGATCCGCCGCGCGTCGGCACGGTGTCGGGCCGGGCGCCCCTGTTCTACTTCGGCGGCCTGTCGCCCGATGCGCGCGAGGCGGCGGCGCGGGGATGCGACGTGTTCCTGATGTGGCCCGACAAGCGCGAGGCCGTCGCCGCGATCATCGCCGACATGAAGGCGCGGGCGGCGACGCACGGGCGGACGCTGCGCTTCGGCTATCGCGCCCATGTGATCGTGCGCGACACGGAGGCGGAGGCGCGGGCCGATGCCGACCGGCTGCTGTCCAAGCTGGACGCCGCCCAGGGCGCCGCGATCCGCGCGCGCTCGCTCGACTCGGCCTCGGCGGGCGTCGCGGCCCAGGCGGCGCTGCGCGAGGGCGCGGGCGACGACGGTTACGCGGAGGAGAACCTGTGGACCGGCATCGGCCGCGCGCGCTCGGGCGCCGGCGCGGCGATCGTCGGCGATCCGGAACAGGTGCTCGCCAAGCTCCGGATGTACCAGGAGCTGGGGATCGAGGCATTCATCCTGTCCGGCTACCCGCACGCGGCGGAGGCCGACCTGTTCGCGCGGCACGTGCTGCCGCGGCTGGAGCATGGGCGGTTGGTTCCCTAGTCACCCCGGGCTTGACCCGGGGTCCCGCTTCCCTCCGACCGCGCCAAGGCAGCGGGGACCCCGGCTCAAGGCCGGGTGACGACGGCAAGGCCTACCCCGCCGTCGTCGCGATCACGTTGTCGTCGGCGTTGCGGTCGATGCGGACGTTGTAGGGGTCGGCGCCGGCATAGGCGGGGCGCTTCGCCGTCACGAGGCGGACCTGCTGCGTGCCGCTGTGGATCGGCAGCCGCTGGAGCGCCAGCACGTCGGTCGCCGCGAACCTGCCGCGGCCCGGCATCGCCGCGAACGCGCCGAACTCCGCCACCTCCGCCAACGGCGCCTCATGCTCGCGGCCCTTGCCGTCGGCATAGAGCTTGCGGGCGTCCACCGTCAGCACCGTCTCCCACTTGCCGCCGGGCAGCTGGCGGACGGACGCCGCCCGGGTCTTGATGTCATAGAGCGTGATGCGCTCGAACAGATCGGTGATCAGCGCGTTCTCGGCCGGCGTCGCGCCGCGGCGGAACTCGGCGATCAGGTCCAGGCTGCGCGGGTAGGGCGCGCCGCGGAACCTGTGCGCGTCGAGGTAGCGCCTGAGCGCCGCGTTGACGCGCGCCTCGCCCAGCTCGTCCTTGAGCCGGTACATGACCAGCGAGCCCTTGGCGTAGTGGATATACTGCTGGTCCTCCACGCGGGCGAGCGGCAGCTCCTCGATCACCTCGCCGCCGCGCGCGCGCAGATAGCGGTCCAGCTCCATCTTCAGGAACCGGCGGATCTGGTCGCGGCCGTAGCGATGCTCCATCACCATCAGCGACGAATATTGCGCCAGCGACTCCACCAGCATGGTCGCGCCCTGCATATCGGCGCCGACCGCCTGATGCGCCCACCATTGGTGCGCCAGCTCGTGCGCGGCGACATAGGTGACATAGTCGATCTTGTCGGGGTCGGAGAGGTCGGCGTTGAAGCCGATCCCTTCGGAGTATGGCATCGTGCCCGCGAAGGCCTGCGCGAACTGGGCATAGTCGGGGAACTCGACGATGCGCGCATAGTGGAACTGGTAGGGGCCGAACGCGGCCTGGTAGTAATCCAGCCCGCTGGCGAAGGCGGCCAGCATCCGATCGACGTTGCGGCCGTGCGCGCGGTCGTAGAACACGGTGAGATCGATGCCGTCGTGCCGCGCGTGCTTCTCGACATAGCGCGCGGACTGGATCGAGAAAAAGTTGAGGATAGGCGCGGTGGTCACGAAGCGCGCGGTGTGGCGCCCGCCCGCGACCGTGTCCGCGACCCGGTCGCCCGGCGCGACCGGCACCTGATCCGCGTCGGTGGATACGGTGATGTCCGTCCTGATCCAGTCGGCATGGAGCTGATTGAACCCTTGCGCGCGCGTGTCCTCCAGCTTCGCCGGCCGGAGCTCGGGCGGCAGCCCGTATTTGCGGCGGCGCACCCGATCCTTGAGCACGCCGTCCCGCGTCATGCCCAGCGTCGGCACGAACTCGAAATTGTTGAGGAACGTGCCGTTGCCGACCACACGCACGTCGTTGCCGCTGTTGCGGAACCCGCGCTGCGCGCGCTCCGTGCGGAAGCCGAGCGTCGTGGCGGCGCCCGGCGCCAGCGGCCGGGCGAGGCGATAGATGCGATACTGGAAGCGCGGGAAGTCCTGCGCCACCGTCGCGCCCGGGATGGCGACCGCGGCCAGGCGCGTGTCCTGGTCGGCGAGCTGGACGTGGATGGCGTCGAGCGGCCGGCCGGTGCGGTTGACCAGCGTCATCGTGCCCTGCGCGGTCAGCCCCGGCTCGCGTGGGCGCAGATCGATGGCGACGCGGATCGCGGCTACGCTGGGCTGCGGCACGTGCTCGAAGCGGAGCAGCGCCTTTTCGCGGTCGGCGAGCAGCTGCTCGTCGCTGACGGGATCGCGATAGGTGTTCCAGCGGTGAGTGTTGGTCCACGCCCACACGCCCGTCGCCGCGAACACGGCGAGCGCGGCGCCGCCGACCAGCCCGGCCGGGCCGGCCAGCCGTCGCGGCAGGCGCTTGAGGCGGGGCAGCAGCCGTGTCTCGTTGCCGCGACGCCATAGCGCGTGGCACAGCACCAGCAGGATCACGGCGAACGCCGACCAGTAGAGCCGGAACCACCACGCGCCGACCCAGAAACGGCCCAGCCCGTTCATGTCGCTCATCGGCACGGCGGGCCCGTGGCCGTAATTGTACACGCTGTCCCCCCAGCCCAGATTGGCGAAGGTGACCCGGCTGATGATATAAAGGAGCATCAGCCCCCAGCCGACGAACTTGTGTGGCGACAGGGCCTGGATGAAGACGGCCATGATCGCCAGCAGCGTGAAATCGACCGTGGTCGGGATGACGTACCACAGCAGGTATTTGCCCAGCTCGACATGGGTGTAGCCGTGGTAGAACTGCATCAGGATGCCGCCGAGCACGCTGACCAGCAGCGTGGTGAACAGCACCAGCGCGACCGCGAGCGCCTTGGGCACGACATAGGCCCAGTCGGGGATGGCGCTGGCATCGATGATCTCGTGCGTCTTGCGGTCGCGCTCGCGCCAGACCAGCTCGCCGGCATAGTAGATCGCGATGATGATCGGGATCAGCCCGAAGCTGCCCTGCAGCTGCTGGATGACGACGCGCGTGACCGGGATCACGGGCGTGCCGAACAGCTGGCCGACGTCGATCAGCGCGGCGCACGCGTTGAACAGCCCCAGCGCGATCAGCACCAGATAGGCCGGGCTCCTGAACACCTGCGCCATCTCCAGCCGGGTGCGCGCGACGAGCTGCGCGCGCGCGGTCGTGCCGTCGAAGCGCGGCAGGGGGAGGGGACCCGCGAGAAAGGGCGGCGGCTCCGCCGCCATCCGCGCCGCGCGCCGCGCGGCGCGCCGGGCCGCGCGCGACGGGCGCACGGCGAAGCGGAACGTGCCGATCGCGACCGCCAGCGCGAGCGCGCCCAGCAGCAGCGCCAGCAGCCGGTTCCACAACAGCACGCCGTCCAGCGGCACCAGCAGCGTGTTGCGGTCGGCCGCCGTCCAGTATCTGGTGATGTACGACACCGCGCCGAAGCCGAGCGGCTCGCCATAGGCGCCCCACAGCTCATAGGCCGGGTTGCGATCCAGCACGACGGTCGCGATCGTCCACCCGATCAGGAAGGCGACGACGCCGAGATAGGTCGCCATCATCGACCGCGTCGCCGTCGCCAGCGCGAAGAACAGGGCGGAGGTGAGGAACAGCGTCGGCAGCCCCAGCACCAGCCACGGCTGGAGATAGGTGGACAGGTGGTTCGGCCCGAGCTGCTCGGGATCGACCCACGGCATCAGCGAGCCGACGAACGCGCCCAGCGGCACCGCGAGCAGCCCCAGCGCGGCGGCGGCGAACGCGCCGGCGTAGCGGCCGAGCAGGTACGCCCCCTTCGTGATCCGCGTCGCGCGGATGATCGGGCCGAAGCCGGTATCGTCGTCGCGCACCACCACGTTCGCCACGAACGCGGTCGAGACGAACAGGTAGAAAAGCGAGAACGCCTGGATGTACTGGGCCAGCGCGAAGGGCGAGTTCTTGTGGACGCTGGCCCCCAGCCCGACCGAGATCTGCGACACGGTGACGGCCAGGAAGGCGAACAGCGCGAACAGCACCGTCGCCACCCAGAAGACCGGGTTGCGCAGCTGGTAGCGCAGCTCGAAGCCGAAGATGCCGCCAAAGAGCCGGGTGTTCATCAGGCCGCCCTGCGCGAGGCGTCGAGCGTGGAGAAGTACACATCCTCCAGCCCGCCCTGCACGGGCTGGAACCCGTCACCGGGGTCGCCATCGGCCATGACGTGAATGATCGTGCGGCCCGCGAACAGGCGGGTGGAGATGACGCGGTGGCGCTCGCGATAGCCGTCCAGCTCGCCGCGCGGGATCGCCTTCTGCCAGACATGGCCGCGCGTGGCGGCGATCAGCTCCAGCGGCGCGCCCTGCAGCACGATGCGCCCGCCCGCCAGCACCGCCATGCGCGGGCACAGGTCGGCCACGTCCTCGACGATGTGGGTGGACAGGATCACGACCACCTCGTCGCCGATCTCGCCCAGCAGGTTGAGGAAACGGTTGCGCTCCTCGGGATCGAGGCCGGCGGTGGGCTCATCGACGATGATGAGGCGGGGGGAACCGATCAGCGCCTGGGCGATGCCGAACCGCTGCCGCATCCCGCCGGAAAAGCCGGCCAGCGCGCGGTGGCGCACGTTCCACAGGTTCACCTGCGCGAGCAGCGCCTCCACCGTCGCCTTGCGCTCGCTCTTGTCGCCGATGCCCTTCAGCACCGCCATGTGATCGAGCATGGCATGGGCCGACACGCGCGGATATATCCCGAAGTCCTGCGGCAGATAGCCCAGCGTCCGGCGCAGCAGCTCGGGCGTCGCGAGCACGTCGAGCTCGCCGAAGCGGATCGACCCCGCAGTGGGCGTCTGCAACGTCGCGATCGTGCGCATCAGCGTCGATTTGCCCGCGCCATTGGGCCCGAGCAGCCCGAACATCCCGGGCGGGATGTGCAGCGTTACCCCGTCCAGCGCCCGCGTGCCGTTGCCGTACACATGGCTCAGCCCGTCGATCTGCAGCATCGTCCCCACCCCTGGTTCGGGCGGACGCTATCAGGTGTATTGGCGGTGTAAAGCGGTTATCGTTTTACCGCGTACCGGATCAGCCCGCCGATCGCGATCAGCGCCCAGGCGGTCTCGATCACCAGCGCCGACAGGTTGAACGCGCCCCACAGCGACACGAGGATGCCGAGCGCGCCGAACAGGTTGAGCAGCAGCGCGGGCGGCCGCAGCGGGTCGAGCCGGTCGGCGACGGTCAGGCCATAGGCGACCAGCAGCAGGAATACGCCGAACAGCCCGGCGGCGTCGAGGACGGTTACGTGCATTTCAAGGTCATGCGCGCTTCGGCCCGATGGATAAAGGTCCGGCTCATGCGTTAGGCAGGGTAATGACCGATCCTCTTGAACTCCTCTCCTCCTGGCGCGAGGCGCCGCGCGTCCGGGCGATGAACGACCGGCCCGCGCGCGAACCCGCCCGTTATGTCCTGTGCTGGCTGCAGCAGGCGCTGCGCGCGACCGACAATCCGGTGATCGACGCGGCGGT
>CAXTWJ010000050.1:0-12174 GCA_964247925.1 uncultured Sphingomonas sp. | reverse complement strand
CATCACCTCGCGCCCCGCCTCGCCCGCCAGCCGCGCGGTGATCAGCGAGCCGGATTTCGGCGCCGCCTCCACCACCACCGTGCCCTGCGCCAGGCCGGCGATGATGCGGTTGCGATAGGGGAAATGTCGTGCGCGCGGCTCGGTGCCGGGCGGCATCTCGGCGATCAGCAGCCCCTCGCGCGCGACCCGCTCCTGCAGGTCGGCATTCTCCGGCGGAAACACGACGTCGATGCCGCCCGCGATCACCGCCACCGTCGCCGGCAGGCTGCCGACATGCGCCGCCGTATCTATGCCGCGTGCCAGTCCCGACACGACGGTCGCGCCCGCGTCGGCCAGCTCCAGGCCCAGCTGGCGCGCGAAGCGGCACGCCGCCGCCGAGGCGTTGCGCGCGCCCACGATCGCCACCGTCGGCCGGCGCAGCAGGGCCAGGTCGCCGCGCACGAGCAGCGCGGGCGGCGCGTTGTCCAGCTCCGCCAGCAGCGCGGGATAGTCCGGGTCGTCCGCGAACAGGTAGCGCGCGCCGAGCCGCGCCGCCGTGGCCTGTTCGCGTGCCACGACCGCGACGTCCGGCACACGCGGCGCTTCGCCCCCACCGCGCCGCGCCAGCTGCGGCAGCGCCTCGATCGCCGCACCCGCGTCGCCGAAGCGGGCGAGGAGCTGGCGAAAGGTGACGGGGCCGACGCCCGGGGTGCGGATCAGGCGGAGCTTGGCGCCTGACGCCTCACTCACCGAAGCGCCCGACCCGAGGCTCGGTACCGGCGAGCAGTCGCTCGATATTGGGGCCGTGCTTCCAGACCACGATCAGCCCCAGCGACAGCAGCAGCAGCACCAGATCGAACCGATTGACGAACGCCGCCGCGACCGGCGCCGACAGGGCGGCCCCCATGCCCGCCAGCGACGACACCCGCGTGAGCGCGAGCAGCAACAGCCAGACGCCGGCATAGACCAGCCCGACCGGCCAGGAGAGCGCCAGCGCCACGCCCATCAGTATCGCCACTCCCTTGCCGCCGCGAAAGCGCAGCCAGACGGGGTAGCAATGGCCCAGGAACGCGGCCGCCGCCGCCAGCGGCTCATCGCCCGGCAACAGTCGCGCGACCACGGCGACGGCGGCGGCGCCCTTGGCGACGTCGAGCAGCAGGGTGGCGGCGGCCAGCCCCCTGCGCCCGGTGCGGAGCACGTTGGTGGCACCGATGTTGCCGGAGCCGACCGCGCGCAGGTCGCCAGCGCCGCCGAGGCGGGTCAACAGGATGCCAAACGGGATCGAGCCCAGCAGATAGCCGATGAGCAGAGCCGCCGTTGGCGCGATCCAGAGAACTTCCGTTGGCAACGTCCCCCCTTCCCAGCACGATATAGTTCGATCGAACCAAATCGCCAAACGACCTCGATCAGATTTGGCCGGCGGCGACCGTCGCCTTACAGCGCGTGCTCATGGTCGATGATCGCCCGCTGCTGTTTTTCGACTCCGGCGTCGGCGGGCTGTCCGTCGTGGCGCCGGCCCGCGCTTTGCTGCCCCGCGCACCGATCGTGTACGCGGCCGATTCGGCCGGGTTTCCCTATGGCACGCGGACGGAAGGGGAGATCGCGGCGCGCGTGCCGGCGCTGCTCGGGCGTCTGGTGGAACGGTATCGCCCGCGCCTCGTCGTGATCGCGTGCAACACCGCCTCGACGATCGCGCTGCCCGTCGTGCGCGCGGCGCTCGACCTGCCTGTCGTCGGGACGGTGCCCGCGATCAAGCCGGCCGCCGCCGCGAGTCGCAGCCGCGTGATCGGCGTGCTCGGCACGAAGGCGACGGTGCGCCAGCCCTATGTCGATGACCTTGCGACGCGCTTCGCGGCGGACTGCACCGTCGTCCGCCACGGCGCGGCGGCGCTGGTCGAGCTGGCCGAGGCGAAGCTGCGCGGCGAGCCGATCGACGCGTGCGCCGTGGCGCACGCCGTCGCGCCGCTCGCGGCCGTGCCGAACCTCGACACCGTCGTGCTCGCCTGCACGCACTTTCCGCTGCTGTCCGACGAGCTGGCGGCGGCGCTGCCCGGCGTCGGCTTCGTCGATGGCGGCCCGGGCATCGCGCGGCGGATCGCGTTCCTCACGCAAGGCCAGGACTGGCCCGTCGCTCCGCCGCCCGGCGTCGCCGTGTTCACCGCGCTCCGCGACCGCGAACGGGCGTTGGCGCCGGCGCTCGCGCGCTGGGGGCTGGCGCGCGTCGAGCCGTTATAGCCCGCGGCGATGGGGCATGGCAGGAAGAGGTCCATGCACCTGTCCCACGATCCCGCCGCGCCGGCGGCGGACCCGATCGACTTCGCGCGGTTCCTGACGGTGGACATCCGCGTCGGCACCATCATGGAGGCGCGCGAGTTTCCGGAAGCGCGCAAGCCCGCCTATCGCCTGCTCATCGACTTCGGCCCGACGATCGGACGCAGGCGGTCCTCGGCGCAGATCACCGACCTGTATCAGCCCAACGAGCTGGTCGGACAGCAGGTCGCGGCGGTGGTCAACTTCCCCCCGCGCCAGATCGGGCCGATGATGTCGGAGGTGCTCTGCCTCGGCTTCCCCGACGCGGACGGCCGGGTAGTGCTGGTGCAGCCGTCCCGGCCCGTGCCGGACGGCGGCCGGCTGTTCTAGACGCTGGAAATGCGCGGCCATTGGCGGTAAGGCGCCGCCACCATGATCAGCGATGCCTCCGTCGGCTCCCGTGTCGATTATTCCCATGTCTTTTCCCAGGCCATCGACCGGCTGCACGCGGAGGGGCGCTACCGCGTCTTCATCGACATCCTGCGCAACAAGGGCGCCTTCCCCAACGCGCGCTGCTTCGCCGGGCATAACGGCCCCAAGCCGATCACCGTCTGGTGCTCCAACGACTATCTGGCGATGGGTCAGCACCCCGCGGTGATCGCGGCGATGGAGGAGGCGCTGCACGACGTCGGCGCCGGCTCGGGCGGCACGCGCAACATCGGCGGCAACACGCATTACCATGTCGATCTGGAGGCCGAGCTCGCCGACCTGCACGGCAAGGAGGCGGCGCTGCTGTTCACCAGCGGCTATGTTTCCAACGAGGCGACGCTCTCCACGCTGGCCAAGGTGCTGCCGGGCATCGTCATCTTCTCCGACGAGCTCAACCACGCGTCCATGATCGCCGGCATCCGCTCGGCCGGGTGCGAGAAGCGCATCTTTCGCCACAACGACCTCGCGCATCTGGAGGAGCTGCTCGCGGCGGAAGACCCGGCCGTACCCAAGCTGGTCGCGTTCGAGAGTGTCTATTCGATGGAGGGCGACATCGCCCCGATCGCGGCAATCTGCGACCTCGCGGATCGCTACAACGCCCTGACCTATTGCGACGAGGTCCATGCGGTGGGGATGTACGGCCCGCGCGGCGGCGGCATCACCGAGCGGGACGGGGTGGCCGACCGGATCACCGTGATCGAGGGGACGCTGGGCAAGGCGTTCGGCGTGATGGGTGGCTATGTCGCCGCATCGCGCACGATCATCGACGTGATCCGCTCCTATGCGCCGGGCTTCATCTTCACGACCTCGCTGTCGCCGGTGCTGGTCGCGGGCGTGCTGGCGAGCGTGCGGCACCTGAAGGCGTCGTCGGCGGAGCGCGAGGCGCAGCAGGCGTCGGCCGCGCGGCTGAAGGCGTTGATGGCGGACGCGGGCCTGCCGGTGATGCCCGGCGACACGCACATCGTACCGCTGATGGTCGGCGATCCGGTCAAGGCCAAGCGGATCAGCGACATCCTGCTCGCCGAATACGGGGTGTATGTCCAGCCGATCAACTATCCCACCGTGCCGCGCGGCACCGAGCGCCTGCGTTTCACGCCCGGCCCGGCGCATGACGACGCGATGATGCGCGAGCTGGTGGACGCGCTGGTCGAGATCTGGGGCCGGCTGGAACTCAGGCAGGCGGCCTAGCCCCCGATCCGTTCGTGCTGAGCCTGTCGAAGCACGCCTGCACCGCGCGCCGCTCTTCGACGGGCGCAGGGCGAAACGGGGCGTTCAGCTGGCGAGCAGGCCGGCCACGATGGTCAGCGCGCCGAGGCCGACGGACAGCGGCACGCGCAAGACCATCCAGTTCGCGGGCGCTTCGCCGGTCCGCGTAAGACGACGATCGACGGCCAGCGTCGCAAACAGGGCGATGCCGAGCAGCACGAGCGGCCATCGCCAGCTCGTGAGCGCCATCGGCAGGAGGGCGAGCGGGGCCAGCGATGGTAGGACGGCGAGCACCGCCAGCCCTGCCTGCCCGGCGTCGCGTCGCATCGCGAACCCCCACCAGATTCCGCCCAGGAAGCTGATGATCAGCGACGGGTAGAGGTAAGCGATCCCGAACGGGATGTCGTAGCCGCCATGCGGGTCCGTCCAGATCAGCCCCACGACAGCGACCTGCGGGATCAGCCCCGCGAAACCGAGAGCGAACGCCACACGACCGACAGCGGGGCGGGAGGGCCGGACAACCATCAACCTCTAACGCCGGACGCGAGTGACGTGTCCCATCTTGCGCCCCGGCCGGGCGTTGCCCTTACCATAGAGGTGGACGTGCGCGCCTGGTTCGGCGAGCGCGGCGGTCGCGTCATCGTCGCCGATCAGGTTCTCCATGGTCACCTCCCGCCCGGTCAGCGCCGTGCTGCCCAGCGGCAGGCCGCAGATCGCGCGGACGTGATTCTCGAACTGCGAGCACTCGGCGCCCTCGATCGTCCAATGGCCGCTGTTGTGGACGCGCGGCGCCATCTCGTTGAACACGGGGCCTTGCGCGGTGGCGAAGAACTCGCACGCCAGCACGCCGACATAGCCCAACGCTTCCGCGATCCGGCACGCCAGCCCGGTCGCCTCGTCGGCTTGGGCCAGCACGGCGGCGGGCGCGGGGACAGCGGAGGTTCGCAGGATCGCGTCGCGATGGACGTTGTGCGGCGGCGGGTAGCGCACGGTCGCGCCGTCCTGCCCGCGCGCGATCAGGATGGAGAACTCGTGCTCGAACGCGACGAAGGCCTCCAGCACCGCCGGCCCATTGATCGCTTCCCAGGCCGCGTCCGCGTCGGCCGGGTCGTGGAGGCGCACCTGCCCCTTGCCATCATAACCGAACCGCGCGGTCTTGAGCACGGCGGGCGTGCCCACGGTCGTCAGCGCGACGTCCAGCTCCGCCCGGCTCGCCACCGCCGCCCACCGCGCCGGGCGACCGCCGACCTCCTCGACGAAACGCTTCTCCGCCTCCCGGTCCTGCGACGCCGCCAGCGCGCGCGGGGGGGGGGGGACGGGGACACGCTCGGCCAGCCACTCGACGGGGCCGAGCGCGACATTCTCGAACTCATAGGTGACGACGTCGCACTGCGCGGCGAAGTCTGCGAGCACGATGCGGTTGTGGTAATCGGCGCGTGTCAGGCTGGTCGCGGTCTGCGCCGCCACGCTCTCCCGGTCGGGCGCCAGCACGTGGGTGCGATAGCCGAGCTGCGCGGCGGCGACCGCCAGCATTCGCCCCAGTTGCCCACCGCCCAGGATGCCGATCGTCGCGCCGGGGGCGAGCGGGGTCACGCCGGCCGCTCCGCCACACCCTCCGTCTGCGCCGCCCGCCACGCCCGCAGCCGCTCGCCCAGGCCTGCGTCCACCGTCGCCAGGATCGCCGCCGCCAGCAGCCCCGCGTTGATCGCGCCTGCCTTGCCGATCGCCAGGCACCCCACCGGCACGCCGCCCGGCATCTGCACGATCGACAGGAGGCTATCCATGCCGCTCAATGCCTTGCTTTCCACCGGCACCCCCAGCACCGGCAGGTGCGTCATCGCCGCCACCATGCCCGGCAGGTGCGCCGCGCCGCCCGCGCCCGCGACGATTACCTT
The DNA here is from genome assembly GCA_964247925.1 of uncultured Sphingomonas sp. Classification (GTDB taxonomy): domain Bacteria; phylum Pseudomonadota; class Alphaproteobacteria; order Sphingomonadales; family Sphingomonadaceae; genus Sphingomonas. The sequence continues at coordinate 6,355 of CAXTWJ010000050.1, read as the reverse complement.
CAAGCCCCGGTCGGCGGCGCCCCGCGCGTAATCATACAGCCGCTCGGGCGTGCGGTGCGCCGACACCACCCGCGTCTCGTGCGGCACGCCCAGCGCGTCGAGCATCTCGGCGGCACCACGCATCGTCTCCCAGTCGGAGGTCGAGCCCATGATGATGCCGACGAGCGGGTCCGTCATGCGGGCACGCGCTAGCGGTTCACGACGCGCGCGACAATGCTACACGCGGAGGCCATGACCGATGACGGCTATCTGGCACTCGACCAGCTGCTGCCGGCGCAGCGCCCCTTGTCCGACCGCGACGACGAGTGCTGTTCATCGTCATTACCAGCCCAAGCAGCTGTGCTCAAACAGTGGATCGCCGAGTTCGTGGGCGCCAAGCGCCTCGTCCGCGACCGTCGCCCGACCGAGGCCAACAAGAGCCTGGCGGCGGATCAGCCGCGGCCAAGCGGTGGTGCCCTGTCCTGGGACGTGCTGGCGACCATGACGCCCCGCCGTCTATACGCGCTTGCGTGACGGGCTCGGGCGCTCATCGGGCTTCCAGTCCGAGCAGTTCCGACCTGTCGAGCCTGCGCTCGCGGCTGTGAGCGCCCCCGAGGCCTCATAAAAGGCATGGCGGGGGCGCTCGGGCCGGGATCAGTAGCGGTAATAGTCGTCCCGGCCGCGCCAGTCGTGACGGTGACGCCACTCCCAGCGGCGCTGGCGCTCGATCTCATGCCGGCGATGGCGCTCGGCACGCTCGAACGCGCGCCGGTCATGCCGGTCGTCACGATAGCCGTCGTAGCGGCCCGGCGCGCCGTAATAGCCGCCGCCATACGCATAGCCGCCGTACCGCTGCGCCGAGGCGACGCCGGGCAGCGCGACGCTCGCCAGCGTCGCGGCGCCGAGGATGAAGGCCTTGATCGACATGAAACGCTCTCCCGTGGTTGGCTCCACGGCCGTGCCTCTAGCCGAGTCGCGCCGTCCCGGGGCTGAACGCACCTTGCAGCGGGCGTTCAGGCAGGCAGGCAAGACTCAGGGCGTGATCCGCGTCCGCGTCTTCAGGCTGCCACCCTTGCCTGCCAGCGATCCGCTCATGTCCGCGTCGATCCCGGTCGCGAACGGGCGCCCGTCGGGCAGCGGCGCGTAAGAGGAGTTCATCACATAGCGATCGACCCTCGCGATCAGCATGATGCGGAACGACGCGGCCGAGGTGAAGCGGACGTGCTCGGCAAGGGGCTCTCGGCCAGCCGTGTTCACCACGACCTCGGCGATCGTATCGGCGGACGCGTCGTGGCTCGCGATCTTGAGCGTGCCTGCGGGCAGCCGCGCGAAGCGATAGGTGACGGTGGTGGCGGTCTGCCCGACGCGCGTCGCTGGCGCGCCGAACCATGTCGCCAGATGCGCATAGGACGGCGGCGGGTCGCGATGGGCGCCTTTGCCTCTGGCCGCCGCCGCCTTGGGGGGGGGGGCGCGGCCATCGACCCGGACCCCGGCCCAGCGCCGGCCCGCTGGCTGGCGCGGGTCGTAGCGGCTCGTGATCTCCTTCGCCGCCGCGCCCGTGCGCTCGACCAGGGTCATGTCAGTGAAGGCGACGTCGCTGGTGTTCGTGCGCCGCATCCCGGCGAGCACCTGATCCTGCAGGGGGTCGGCCAGCGCGGGCGCGGCGCGGAACAGGCTGGGCAGCAGCGCGGCGAGGACGAGCGCCCTCATCGCTCGCTCAGATAATAGCGGTCGGTGGCGTTCAGCTGGTCGTCCAGTTCATAGACGATCGGCTGGCCGGTCGGGATCTCCAGCCCGGTGATCTCCTCGTCGGGGATCGCCGACAGGTGCTTGACCAGCGCGCGCAGCGAGTTGCCGTGCGCGGAGATCAGCACGCGGTTGCCGTCGCGCAGCGCCGGGGCGATCCGCGCGTCCCAATAGGGCAGCACGCGCGCGATGGTGTCCTTCAGGCTCTCGGTCGCGGGCACCGGCACGCCCGCATAGCGGCGATCGCTGGTCAGGTCATAACGGCTGCCGGCACCCTGCGCGGGCGGCGGCACGTCAAAGGAGCGACGCCAGACCTTGACCTGCGCCTCGCCATGCTCGGCCGCGGTCTCCGCCTTGTCTAGGCCGGTCAGCCCCCCGTAGTGCCGCTCGTTCAGGCGCCAGTGCTTCTCCGTCGGCAGCCACAGCCGGCCCATCGCCTCCAGCGCGAGGTTCAGCGTCTTGATCGCGCGGGTCTGGAGCGAGGTGAAGGTCAGATCGAAGTCCAGCCCCTTCGCCGCCATCAGCGCGCCCGCCTCCCGCGCCTCCCGCGCGCCCTGCTCGGTCACATCGACGTCCCACCAGCCGGTGAAGCGGTTCTCCAGGTTCCAGGCGGACTGGCCGTGGCGGATCAGGACGAGGTTGGCCTTGGGGATGGGCATCAGAGCTCCAGGTGCATGAATCGGTTGTGCCGACTGGGCGGATAGCCGCCGAATACCGGCCCGTCGATGAACCCGGCGGTCTCGTACAGTCGGTTGGCGGGATCGAATGGCGGCGACGTGCCCGTCTCCAGGCTGAGGCAGGTGTAGCCGCGCCGCCGGGCCGTTTCGATCACATGGGCGAGCAGCGCGCGCCCGACGCCCTTGCGCAGCGCGGCCGGCGCGGTGCGCATCGATTTGAGCTCGCCCCGAGCGGCCCCGATTTCCTTGAGCGCGACGAAGCCGAGCAGCGTGGCGTCGTCCCACGCCGTCCAGAAGGTGATGGCGGGCGAACGCAGCCCTTCGGCGGGGAGCACGTGCGCGTTCTCGGGTGGCGAATGCGCGCGACCGAATGCGACGTGCTGCGCCAGCAGGTCGGCGACCGCGTGGTTGGCCGGGTCGTCCTGCCTGATCTGCATCCCACGCTCCTTGCTCCGAACGCCTCCAGCTTCTAGCGGCGGGGCGATGACGGGCAAGGATGGACGGCGATGACGATCACGCGCGAGACGGTGGTGCATGACGGTCCCGGCGGCCCGTTCGAGGGCGTGCTGGCCTATGACGACGAGGTCGAAAGCCAACGACCGGGCGTGCTGGTCTGCCCCAATATCCTGGGGCAGAAGGAAGCGGACAACGTCGTTGCCGAGAAACTCGCCCAACTCGGCTACGTCGCCTTCGCCTGCGACGTGTTCGGGCAGGGCAAGCGCAAGACACGCGCGAGCGAGGAGCAGAGCGAATACATGGACCAGCTGCTCGCGAATCGCACGCTGCTTCGTGATCGGCTCGCCGCGAGCCTGGCCGCGCTCGCCGGCTCGGGCCGCGTCACGCCCGGCAAGCTGGCGGCGATCGGCTTCTGCTTCGGCGGCCTGTGCGTGCTCGACCTCGCGCGGTCGGGCCAGGACGTGCTGGGCGTGGTCAGCTTCCACGGCGTCTATGCCAAGCCCGACTACGCAACCGTTGATCCGATCCGCGCCAAGCTGCTGGTCGCGCACGGCTGGGACGACCCGCTCGGTCCCCCCGACGCGGTGGTCGGGCTCGCCCAGGAACTGACCGACGCCAAGGCCGACTGGCAGCTCCACGCCTATGGCCACGCGGGCCACGCCTTCACCGATCAAAGCGCGAAGGGCAGCGGGCGGCCGGGTTTCGGCTATGAAGAGCGCGCCGACCGGCGGAGCTGGCAGGCGTGCGCGGATTTTCTGGCGGAGCTGTTCGTGTAACGCCGATCCGACGGCCCTTCGATCAAGTGCTCCCCTCCACCGGGGTGCGGCATGGACGGCCGCTGCGGCTCGCTTGGCATCTCAATGCTCGCGCTCGGCCGTTTGGGTGCGTCGCAGTTCGGCTTTGTTCAGCTGTCTGGTCAACGCGGCATCCTTCGCGAGCGCGACCTGCAGCGCCTCGCCGGTGAGATGAACCGCCACCGCGCCGTTGCCGCCGTCCACGGCCTCCGTTCGCGTCGATGCGACGGCGGTCGGTGCGGGTCTGATGGCGGGTTCGTGGCGCGGGGCTTGCGGGGGAAGAACGACGTAGTTGGCCTGCGGATGATGCGTCCGCGCCGGCGCGGACGCCGGTACGGCGAGCGGCGTCGGGGCACCGCCCGGCTCTGGCCTTGGTGCCGGCGGTGCGGCCGGCTCGGTCGCTGCGACGGTGCGGGCGGCGACCGGCGTTCGATGAACGACGAGCAGGCGGGGCGGCGCCGCGGCGATGACCCGCGGTGACGGCGCGACCGACAACCTGCCCGCGACGAATCCCGCGCTCGCGACCATCGCGATGAGCAGCGATAGCGCCGCGCCCCGCGGGACGCCGCGTCCGCGCGGGCGGTTGATGCCTGTGATGATCGACCTGACGCGCGCGATCGCAAGCTCTTCGTCGAGCAGGTTCGGTGCGGTGTGGGTCAGCGTCATGTCCAAGCTTCGATAATGAAGACCTCGTGGATAGGATGCGCCCGCCGTGCGAATCCGCCAAGAACCAAGGTAGCCCGGAACGGGACATTCGGGCGAGCTTCACTCCCCCCGCCCACGCGCGCGGCTCAGGCGCCCAGCCAGTTCTCGAGCGCCAGCGCGTGCGCGGCGATGAGCAGGTCGTTGCCGCTGATCGGCAGCCCGCGCCGCTCCAGTGCAACCCGTCTGCGCGCATGATCTTTATCGGCATCGCGTCGAGCGGTAGGATCGGCAGGAAGCGGGATACCTGATGGACCTGCCCGGCCAGCCGCGACGATAGCCGTCGCTTCGATCCGAAACGATCCTTGGCGGCTGCGATGATGCCCGTCGCGACAGGGTGGGTTGTCTGGACGACTTTAATGCCGATCCTGTCGGTCGGATCACGCATCAAGTCCGAAACGGCGTTCGTGTCGAGCAGTAACAAGGGTCAGAGCCTGACGGGCCTGAGCGGCAAATCCAGGATCGGACCGAGTTCTTCTTCGATCGGTTCAAGCGTGAACAGCGGATCGACCAGCGCCTGATTGGCGGGCTGCGCGGCCTTGGGGGGCACTCGGGCCGGCTCAATCACTAGGCGTGGCCCGTCCTGCCGCCCGTCACCCCCTGGCCGGGCTTCAGCCCGGGCGGGATGCTGACCGCCTGGCCCTCGCCGTGCTCAAGCACCTATGCCGACCAGCCCGCGTCCATCGTGACCTTCCACCATGATGACCCGCGCCCGACCAGCGCCGCTCAGATCTCCCCGATCATGCCCGCCAGCGTCTCCAGGCACGCCACCGCCAGCGCCCTGGACCGTTCCGGCGACCAGCCGAACTCCGCGTCCGGGTTGGGATCGTGATCCTTGAACGGCATCTCCAGCGTTACCGACACCGCGCCGAAGCGCTCGGCGAGCTGGTTGGTGGACATGGACAGGTTGGCATTGCCCGCGCTCGCCTTTTCATAGCCGCGCCCGACCTGGAAATCGGGCGTGTAGGCCGCCAGCCGGTCACCAAAGGCATAGAATTTGGCGCCATGATCCTCGTTCCACGACGGGATGCCCTCATAGCCGGCGATGAAATTGGCCGGGATCGCCTCGTCGCCGTGGACGTCGATGGCGAAATCGACGCCCGTTTCGTCCATCGCATCGCGCACGCACAGCACTTCGGGCGACCGTTCGGGCGAGGGCGCGTGCCATTCCCGGTTGAGGTTCACGCCCGCCGCATTGGTGCGCAGGTGCCCGCGCCGCGTGCCGTCGGGGTTCATGTTGGGCACGACATGGACCGTCGCCGCCCCGAGCAGGGGTTGGGCGGCATCGCTGGTCAGCCAGTCGAGCGCGCCCTCCATCCACCATTCGGCCATCGACTCGCCCGGATGCTGGCGCGCGTACAGCCATACCTGTTTCGCGCCGGTGCCGACGCGGAAACAGTCGATCGCCTGCCCGTCCAGGCTCTGCCCCAGCTCGCGGTGCGTCACGCCCGGCCGCGTCGCGATCCGCGCCACCAGCGCCTCGTGCCGCTCGGTGGTGTAGGGCGCGAAATAGGCGAACCAGGCGAGCGGCGTCTCGATCGCGACCGTCCATTCCAGCACGCCGTCGCCATAGCGCGTGTCGATCTGCCGCCACGCGACCCGGTCGGCCGACATGCGCGTCCGATACCCCGGCCATCCGAACGGATAGGCGGAGCCGCCCGCGTTCAGCAGCCGGAACGTCAGCGTGCGGCCCGTGGCACCCGCTACCCGGAAGTAGAACCACTGATAGAAGTCGGAATCCTTGTCGGCCCGAATCTCCAGGTCGATGCGGTCGCCCTCCTGACCCACGACGCGGATGTTGCCGCCGTCGAACGCGGCGTTGATGGTCAGGATCATGCGGCGGCGGCGTTAACGCAGGTCATTTGACGCTGATAGTGCGGCCCGACTCCCCGGGGAACCCCGTGAACAGCGCGGTAGCCAGTTTCTCGGCGGTGGCGTCGTCCGTCGCGTCGCGGGCGCGGGCGTCACGCGCGGTCCGGGCATGGCCCTCCCACACCGTGC
>CAXTWJ010000049.1:7700-12189 GCA_964247925.1 uncultured Sphingomonas sp. | reverse complement strand
GGGCTGGGGGGAGTTGGGCATGGAGCTGTTCTTCGCGGCGGTGGGGACTGTCGCGCGCGAGCTGGCGCTGTTCGCGGCGCTGGGGCTGCTGATCTCCGGACTGGACGACGTCGCCATCGACCTGGTCTGGATCGTGCGCACGGCCGCGCGCCGCCTGCTTGTCTATACCCGTCACGAGCGCGCCACCGCCGCCAACCTGCCCCGGCGCGTCGAGGGGCGTATCGCCCTGTTCATCCCCGCCTGGGACGAGGGCGCGTTCATCCGGGAGATGGTGCTCGCCGCGCTGGCGACGATCGGCGATCCCGATTTCCGCCTGTACGTGGGCATCTACCCCAATGACGAACTGTCGCAGCGCGTGCTGGCGACGGTGGGTGACGACCGGCTGCGCGTCGCGGTCAATCCGCGGCCGGGCCCGACGACCAAGGCGGACTGCCTCAACACGCTGTGGCGCGCGCTCGCCGACGACGACCAGGTGCGGGGCGAACGGTCGGTGGCCGTCGTGCTGCACGACGCGGAGGACCGGATGCACCCCGACGAGCTGGTGGTGTACCGGTCGCTGCTGGACCGGTTCGACTTCGTGCAGCTGCCGGTGATGCCGATCATCAATCGCCGCTCGCTGCTGATCGAAGGTCATTACGCCGACGAGTTCGCCGAAAGCCATGGCAAGGAGCTGGTGGTGCGCGACGCGCTGGGAGGCGGCATCCCGGCTGCGGGCGTGGGCTGCGCCTTTCGCCGCGACACGCTGGAGCGGGTCGCGGCGGCGCGCGCGGGCCTGCCGTTCGACGCGGCCAGCCTGGTCGAGGATTACGAGTTATCTCACGCTTCGAATAATGTGAGTTATGCTGACCAACAGATTATACCCAGCGGCTGGTCGAACCGAATGAATTCAAGTCGTTTCGCTACTTACCGCTTCGCATAACTTTCGCGGCTTTCGCCGTACAGGATGAGCTACGATCTGATGGCTTTTTCGCTTGTGAGCTTGGAAACACTAGGACCGCTACCGCCTAAGGTGATCGCCGATACTGAGATACTCGGATGGTGATGCTGTCCGCATCCAGTATGGCTACGAGCCCTTGGTCGGTGCCCGCGCCAATCGGGGCTGGGCATCACTCCGTGGCGCAGACCAGCCGCGTCATCGGCACCACCGCCTCCGCACTCAAAGGCTGCCGAGTCCGGCTTTGAGAAGACGGTCCGTTTGGCGCCTGCGGCTGGCCAGGAATTCAGCAGCCTCGACGATGTCGTCGCGTTAATTCCTCAACCGTCGGCAATGCATCGCGAAACTTCGCCGTAAACGAAGGTGGTGCCGAGAGGTTCGACGAGCCCTGATCCGGATGGCATTCGGGATTGAGGGCATGGGAAAGGTCAAGAAGGCGCCTAGTTCGTGGCTTGCACAGGTGTGGTCCGATCATTTTAGCTTGGCGTGAGCCGGAGCGCCGACTATCCTGTCTTTTCGGTGACGGACGCGCCGGTGCGCGATTTAGCCAGCAACGGCTGCGGATTGAAAGAAGGCATAGGCTGCACCGACAATCTGCCCCCTCATGGGTGTGCTACATACTGAGGGTGGACTACTCAATGCACGTACTCCCTCTACAAGGCAGTCCCCGGGCGAGAATACGCATCTTCACGTCTCTGGTGGGAAGGTGCAGCGCCACCCACAGGTTCAAAGCCGCAGGTAGTCCGAGGAGCCACACCTGCCATGGTGCGGATGCCAAGAAGCTTGCCGCGAGATCGATTGTGCCGGTGGCGAACGCGGCACAGCTGAAGGCTTCACGGCGTAGATTCGATGCAACCGGCACTTGCAGCGTCGTCGTGGCGTCGATCGCAGGCGCGCTTGATGGACTAGATGGAGCACGACCGGAGCTAAGCGCCAGGGTCTCGCGGATCGTCTGATCCTGGACCTCGAGCTGCCGCACGGCTTCGGCTTGCCACGCGTCGAGCCGCAGGACGAGCTGCTCGCCGAACACTTGGTGCACCCGGTAAAGTTCCCGGATCCGGCAAAGGCGACGTCCATAGTCCCTCAGCCGCCCGATCTCCTGCGCTAAATCCTTGGTACGCTCCTCGGCAATCGCCAGGGCTGCGGCGTAGATGGAACGTTGCAATTCTTCCCAGGAAAGCGGTCCAGGCGGAGGGAGAAGGGCAGCGGCGCTCTCGATCAACGCCTTTGATGGAGTCTCGCCCCTCAACAACAGGCGCAGGGGCGTGTCATAGACGCATGCGGTTCCCGGCCAGCGTTCTTCAGCTTTCTGAACGGAGGCTGCAGTGGGCCGTGTCGCGCCGAGGCGGTGATTCCATGACTTGCGATCGGCGCGGAAGTCTTCCTTCGATTGCGGGGTGACCTCGGCAGCGGCGGCGACTCGATCATACCATAGCGCCGCGAACGCCAGGTCGACGGGGTGAGTGCGGCGTCGGTCCTCGGTCGACCGCTTAAACATTGATAATCCTTAGGCAAAATGCCGTGCAGTTGCGATTCAGTGCTGATCGCATGTTACGCCGATGCAACCCCGAGTCGAGGCCGACTGCGAGATGCTCCAGGAAGACCGCCGCAGTTGCTGTCGATCCAAGGTTGAAGCGCCCGACACGCGCGAGCGCGTCAGCGAGAAGGGGCCCGCGATCACGCCGCCTGGAAGGAGCGCAGACTCATGAGCTAGCCGATACGAAAAAGACCTGGTCCGGCCAGGGACCAGGTCTTTCGGAGGAGACAAGCGCCTCGGTGTCGCTCTTGTCTCCCCACCGTTCATCCTTGTCAAGCGCCTGCTGCCGCAGGCCACCACTAGCCGCGCGCACGCGGCGGAGAAGAGCCATGACCATCTCACGAGAGTCCTTGAACTCGTCGAGCCTCGTTCCGAGCACCGATGCAGTCGCGGACACGCCGCATGCCGGCATTGGCCGCTCGCCGAAAACGACATTACCCCTCGTGTGTCGTAGTCGCAGTTCCGTCCTGCCCAACCTGCTTCGAGCCTATGCGATCCCGCGCGACCTGCCCGCGTTCAAAGGTACTACGATGGCGACCGATGCCTTTGTTGACCTGTTCGTTATGGCCGGCACCGGTCATCACCGAAAGCTGAGTCGCGCCGCGATCCGCCAATTTCATCGGTGGGCGGGTTCGGACCAGGACGTGATCGAGGCGGATGCCAAGACCATCGATGCGTTTCACGCGCATATGACAACGATCGAACGCGGCTCGGTGCATTCGCGTGCGAAATACGTGGCGATCTGCGCTCGACTGTTACTGTTCCTTCGTTGCCAGGGCATCGGTGGCTCGAAGGCGTGGTCCGACAGTTTCGAGCACTGCGAGCGCTATGCGGCGGAACTGCGCGATCATGACTATAGCGTCGACGCCGTCAAGCAGGCCGTCCGCGACTTCGGTCACGCGATCGTTTGGTGCCGTCTCGAAGGCATCGGTCCGGACGACCTCAATCGGCACCATATCACTCGCTTCGCTCGGCATGTATGCCGGTGCGGGGTCGGAGGCCGTTGCTGCATTCCGATAGCAGGCTGTCTGGAAAGGCGTGCTCTCGCCGCATCCAGGTTGGTCGAACAGTTGGCTGGGCGTTCCACAATCGTCCGTAACACCGGAGACTTCAAGAACCGAAGAACAAGGGAGGCGAAGCCGCTGCCGCCGTCGGGGGAGCGGTTCCTGAAGCACCTACAGGACGTCAGGGGCCTGTGTGCGAGCACCATCAAGAGCTACCGAACGGAGCTCGGACGCTGGCTGGCAACGCTCGGCGAGGACGCGTCGAGCTACTCCGCAGCGCTCCTTCGTGATGTCTTCCGTGCCCAGCTCGCAGAACGCGAGCCGGGCCTTGCGCTTCGTTTGAAGACGGTGCTCGTGCAGTATCTGAACTATCGCGCCTTTCTCGGCGACTGTTCGCCTTCGCTCGCCAAGGCGATCGTCAAACGGAGATCGCTCTGCCAACCCGATCTACCCGCGGTCATCGACCGTCGCGTTCTGAAGTCGGTAGTGGACGGGATCGATCGGTCGACGGTCGCCGGGCTTCGCAATCATGCGATCTTCACGCTGCTCCTGGAGACCGGGATGCGCGGTGGCGAGGCCAGAGGCATCGATCTCGATGATCTCGATTTCGGATCGGGGACCGTAAGGATCCACGGCAAAGGCGGCCGCTGCGCGACGGTCCCGCTGCCGCAGCGCGCCGGGGACGCTATCCTAGATTATTTGCGAGACGGGAGGCCGAGGTCGGACCATCAGGCGGTATTTCTACGCGCCCGCCCTCCATACTTCCGCATTCGCTGCGTGTCATCGCTCGCCCACGGTCTTCTTAGGCCACATGGGCTGCCGAGCGGCGCTCACGCGTTCCGGCGCTCGCTCGCGACCGCTCTCCTCGAAGACGATGCTAGCTTCGACGATATCGCGATCGTCATGCGGCACGAGAACCTCGACACGACGCTGCTCTACGCGCGCACGAGCGCGGGCCGGCGCGCCGCCGGCCCCCCGCCCTGGGGGGGCCCCACCAGCACGACGCGGGCGCGG
>CAXTWJ010000049.1:0-7690 GCA_964247925.1 uncultured Sphingomonas sp. | reverse complement strand
CCCCCCCCCGGGGCCCCCCCCCCCCCCCCCCCCGCCGGGCCCCCCCCCCCGCCCGCCCCCCCCACGGCTCGCGGCCGTCGCCCAGCCTTGGGGAGGCGCACGATGATCGAGGCTGTCGAAGGTTATCTCGAGATGCGGCGCCTGCTGCGTTACAAGGATGTCGATCTCACCCGTGATCTGCGTCGGTTCGCAAGGCAGGCCGAGGTCGAAGGGTACCGGTTTCTCGACAACGGCTTCGTGCGGCGATGGATCAGCACGACGCGCGGACGGTTCCATAAGGCGGTCCTCGCCTACAACATCCGTCATCTCGGCCAATATCTTCATGCCGAGGACGAGCGACACGAGATCATTCCGGCCTTCTTCGGCAAGCCGCGGCAGAGCGGGACCAAGCTCCCCTACATCTACGAGCCGGAGGAGATCGCGGCCATCATGGACCGGCTCGCGCATGCGCCGCTACGCAACCACTGGGATGCGCGCACTTACTCGACCGTCGTCGGCCTCCTCGCGGCGACGGGCATGAGGCTCGGAGAAGCGCTGGCACTCGACCTCGAGGATCTCCGTACCGATCACGTCTTGGTCACCCATGGCAAGTTCGGAAAGCGGCGAATGGTGTTCATCGACCACACGACGAGCGCGGCTTTGCGGAGCTACGTCCGCGATCGGCCGAGTGTCGTGCCGGGAAACGCCGTCTTTGTCACGGCCGCCCGCAAGCGGGTACGCAGGATGGCCATGGAAACCAAGTTCCGCGCGGCGACCGATGCGCTAGGGTACAAGGACACGCACGGAACGGGCCTCCCGCGTCTGCACGACCTTCGTCATACCTTCGCGGTGCGTTCGCTCGCCGCCTGCGAGTTCGATGGGAAAGCCGTCAGCGCCCATGTCGTCGCGCTCAGCGTCCATCTTGGGCACGTCAGCCTTAAGAGCACTTTCTGGTACCTCCGAAGCACTTTCGAGATGAAGGAAAGAGTTGCCCAAGCGATGGAGTTGTCCGATGGCTAAGGGCATAGCCGAAGTACCCAAGCTCGCGACCGACTTTCTCGAGCGGCACCTGATCCACGACCTGAACCGAAGCCCGCTCACTATCGTCAGCTATTCCCAGACGCTGCAGATGTTCCTGCCGTTCTGCGCCGGTCGCTGCAACAAACGTCCCGACGACCTCGATGTCGCCGATCTCACCCCCGAACTCGTCCTCGATTTTCTGAATGACCGTGAGCGGTGCGGCAATTGCCCAAGGACGCGCAACCAGCGTCTGCACGCGCTGAGGACGTTCTTCCGTTATGCGGCCTTTCGGCTGCCGAAAGTCAGCCAGCAAGCGGCTCGGGTCGGCTTGATCCAGAGTAAGCGCACCATCCGAAGCAGGCTCACTTATCTGAGCGTCGAAGAGATGGGTGCGATCGTCTCCTCGATTGGCACGGCAACCGTGATGGATCGCCGGGACCGTGCCCTGCTGATGCTCGGTTTCTGGAGCGGGATGCGGGCGGCTGAGCTACTGGGATTGACGTCCGCCACCGTCGTGCTCGGGCTGAAGCCGCATGTCACGATCTTGGGCAAGGGACGCAAGCTGCGCACCTTGCCGCTCGGCCGCGCCGAAGCGAGGGCGCTGTCCGAGTGGGCCTCGCACCGACCCAAGAACGCCATCACATTCTTCTGCAACAGTGTGGGAGACCCGCTGACACGCGAAGGCCTTGCCTACATTCTGGGCAAGTACGTCGCTCGAGCTACCGTTCCCTGCCCCTCGCTGGCCCGGAAGCACGTGACGCCGCATACAATGCGCCACAGTTGCGCGATGAGGATAATGAAGGCGACGCGCGACTATCGGCAGGTATCGTTTTGGCTCGGCCACGAGAGTATCCAGTCGACCCAGATTTATATCCAAGCCGACCAGGAACTGGTCCGCGAGATCGCGAACGAGCATCCGGCTCTCAACATCAAGTACGGCACCTACAAAGCCGCCGACGTCGATATCGTAACGAGATTAAAGGACGCGGCAAAGTTGCGCCGCAAGACCGAAGTCACGGCAATGAACGCTTTACCAGTAGGGGCCGTGCCTCACAGTGAGCGCCGAACTCGGCGAAGCTCGAGACCAGTGCAGGCTTAGCGTGGTAGGTTCCGGTCCCCATATTGGCCACAATTAGGACGTCATGCACGGTCGCGTCGTCCGCCGCAGTAAGGCGGAGAGGTAATGAGCGGGCTGTTCGACAACGCGGTGGGGAGCATAAGGTCGGCGTCCAGGACTACGGCTCACCCGACGACCACCGTCACATTAGCGCCGTACGCAACTACTATGCCGGCCTGCTCCTGCTGGCGAAGGAGGTGCTCGTGCGGCGGTTTCCGAACGAGGACCCCGACAAGCTGATCGCGTCCAACCTGAAGCCCGTCGCCGGACAGAACGGCATGGTCAATTACGTGCCCGCCGGCCAGACCACGATCAACTTTGTCACCATTGGGCGGCGGTTCAAGGACCTCGGCATCCCGTTTGACAAGAAGTTGCTCGACGGCTTCAACCGCATCAGGAACGACGGCGAACATAAGTCCTCACCTTTCGGATCGGAGAAGCGGCATGAACGCGAGGGATCTGGCGAAGTCCGTGGCCGAAAGTAAAGGCCTGACCGGGGCGGCGGCTGCGAAGGTGATCGACGCGCTGATGGCGGGCATCGCCGACGCGGTCGCGACCGGCGAATAGGTCAACCTGCCAGGCTTTGCCAAGTTCAAGGTAAAGGACATGCCCAAGCGCTCGGGGCGTAACCCATCCACGGGCGAGCTATCACGATCGCAGCAACCAAGAAGCTGACGTTCACGCCCGCAAAAGCGCTGAAGGATCGGCTCTGAACGACCGCCCCGCCGGGCGCGAAAGCGACGCTCCCGAAGCGATGCGCCGTAGTCGCGCCGAGCACCGCGCTGGAGATCCTACGGGCGCTCGACGGGTTTCTCAAGCGAGGCGAGAAGGGCAGGGATGACATAGAACGTCGAAAGCACGAGGGGTCAGCGCCTTTGACCCCCCTCCTTCGCCTCGCCGTCGCGCCGAGCCTCGTTAGGCCGAAGATACGGTGGTAGGGCGTCGCTATGCGAACCGTGCCTTTCCCGAACACACCGGCGCAGGTGCGCGCGTGCCTGTTGCAGGCCGAGGAGGATGCAGTCACCGTCGAGCGGGACGGCGCGGCCCTGCTCGTGATCATGCCGGTCAAGAAATATGTGCGGCTCGCCGGGCTTCACGGGCGGACGGTGGCAGCGGACGAGGTCGGCGGAGTGGAAGGCCGGGTCTCCGGGACTGACGCAGGGCCGACCGGCTCAGGAAAGCTCTGAGCCGCCCGGCACCGAATTGCGGGGGCCTGCTAGAATGCCACGGCTCCGTGCCTGTTCGGCAACAGCTGCCCTTCGCGGCGCACAAGATTGAAGACGGGTGCGTACGCGAGCACCGCATCGTGCGTCACGATCATGTCGCCGATCGGTCTGATCACCGTCAGCACTGTGCTGAACGATCCGAACGCCTGCAGGCGGCCCTCGATCTCGGCATCCTCCATAAGGAACGCGATGCAGAGCTGATGTCGCCTCGCGCTGCTCAAGCGTCCGGTAAACCGGGATCCATGATCGGGCGCATCGACGCGTATCCGACGGCCTTGAAGCGTGGCGAGTGCCGGCAGGATGTCCCGGTCGCCGGCTCGCCTCAATGCCCAGCGTTCGAAAAAGGCCCGTGGCCCCGGTTCGACCGCTTGCACGAGCGAGAGGCGGCACGATCATGACGTTCTCAGGGCTCCGCTTCTATCGACCGCCTTATCCGACAAAGCGACAGGCCGAGCAAGCACGACGAATGCGCACCTAGGCTGACTTGGCTGTGCGCTCTGGCCGAGAAGGCGAGGACATGGCTAGCCGTGCTCACCCGGCTCGCGTTCGCGGACCTGCTGCTCGACAAAGGCGAGCCAGTGTCGCTGATCTTGGATGACCCCCTGGTCTACTCCGACGACGCTCGGCTCGAAATAATGACAGACATCCTGACCAGGGCTGCTGAGCGCATGCAGGTGATCCTACTCACATGCCGTGAGCGAGCGTTTCGGCATGTCGGCGGTACCAGGAGGTGCCGCACATTTACCTGACCGTAGATGTGGGGCTTGACGCTTTGCTCGCGCTCAGGACCGAGCTGAATGCGACGCTGGCCGCGCGCGGCGCGAAGCTGTCGGTCAACGACATAATGATGAAAGCATTGGCGCGCTGATCGAGGTGCCGGCGTGCAACACGATGTTCACGCCCGACGATCTGGTCACCTTCACCCGGGCGGACATCTCGGTCGCGGTCTCGACACCGACCGGGTTGCTGACACCCGTCGTTCAGGACGCCTCGTCCAAGAGCCTGTCGCGCATTTTGGGCGAAGTGAATGACCTCGCTGCGCGCGCGCGCGAGGGTAAGCTCATGCCCGAGGACTATGCCGGCGGCACCGCCACGATCAGCAACATGGGCATGTACGGGATCAGCCAGTTCCAGGCGATCATCAACCCGCTGCAGGGCATGATCCTGGCGGTCGTTGCGAGCGAGGCGAGGCCCTATGTCGTCGATGGCGAAATAGTAACCGCTACCGTGATGAGCGCCACCGGCAGCTTCGATCATCGCGCGACTGACGGTGCGGACGGCGTCCGGCTCATGCGCGCGTTCAAGAAGTTCGTGGAGCAGCCGATCTTGCTGACCGTTTGAACACGGCGCGTGACATTTTTAACGAGGATGATGGGATGAGCGGACATTTGGCGGGCAGGGTCGTCGTGGTTACCGGCGCGGCGGGGGGTCTGGGCCAGGCCTTTGCCGAAGGCTTCGCGGGCGCGGGCGCGGACGTGGCCGCGATCGACACAGGCGACCTAGGCGACACCGCGCGCAAGGTGGAGGCGGCGGGTCGGCGGTTCGCGGGACATCGCGGCGACCTCTCCGATGCCGAGGAAGTCGAGCGCTTCGCCGCACTGGTCCACGACCGGCTCGGGCGCGCCGACGTGGTCGTCAACAATGCGGGCGTGTTCCGGCGCATTCCGTTCGACGAGCTCGACCTTGCGACCTGGCGGTCGTTCTTCGCCGTCAACGTCGATGGTGCGTTCCTCGCGACCAAGACGTTTGCCAACGACCTGCGCGCTTCCCCGGCGGGGCGGGTGATCAACCTGTCCTCGTCGAGCGTGTCGCTGAACGTGCCGGACTTCGTCCACTACATCACCACCAAGGCGGCGCTGATCGGCTTCACCAGCTCGCTTGCCGCGATCTTGGGGAAGGACGGCGTCACGGTCAACGCGATCGCGCCCGGCCTGGTCCGCACGCCCGGCACCGAGCGCCACGACGGCGAGGAGACGTTTGCGGCGATCGCGTCGATGCAGGCGATCCCCCAAGCTCAGATGCCCGCCGACATCGTCGGCACCGCGCTGTTCCTCGCCTCGGACGCGGCGGCGATGATCACCGGGCAGACGATCGCGGTTGATGGCGGGTTGACGCGGCGCTGAGCCCGATCACTCGGCCGCCATTGCCTCCTCTGGCTCGGCGTGGAGCCCGCGCCGGGGCGGCGCGCCGAACTGGCGGGCGTGGTCGCGGGTGAACTGCTGCGCGCTTGCATAGCCGACGCGGAAGGCCGCGTCGCGGGCACTGGCGCCGTCCATCCGCATCAGCCGCCGCGCCTCCAACAGGCGGAGCTGCTTCTGATACTGGCGGGGCGAGCAGGACGTGACCGCCCTGAAATGGTGGTGGAACGCGGACGCGCTCATCCCCGCCGCGCGCGCGAGCGCCTCGATCGGCAACGGCTCGTGGAAGGCGCTCCTGAGCAGCGCGACCGCCCGGCCGATGCGGCGATGATGACTGTCGGGCCGCGCCATCGCGCGCAGCGCCGGTCCCAGCGGCCCGAGCAGCACCAGATAGTGCAGCTCGCGCCGCAGGCCCGTCAGGAGGACGGCCGCCTCGTGCGGCCGCTCCGCCAGCGCGACGATGCGGCCAAGACAATCGAGCAACCGTTCGTCCGGGCGCTCGAGCAACGTGATCGCTCCGACCGATGCCCCTTCCGCGAAGGGCGCCGCCTGCGCGGCGATCTCGTCGAGCAGCGGCAGATCCAGGTCGATCGCCACGGCCAGGTACGGGCGGACGTCGCTCGCGTCGATATGGGCGGATACCGGCACCTCGACGCTGACGAGAAGCGCCTGTCCCGCTTCCACCCGGTGTACCTCGTCCCCGATCGCGACCTGCTTGTCGCCCCGCAGCACCAGGCAGAGCACCGGCGTATAGATCTCGTGCCGCAGGCGCCCGGGCTCGCGATGCCGCATCACGGCGAGGCCTGGTAGCGGCGTCGACAGCGGGTCGTCGTCGTCCATCGCGAGCCGGTTCAACCTTTCGATCATCGCCGCGCAGCGTTCCATCATGGTCCCGGTCTAGCCGAAGACGACGATTGGAGGAAAGGGCAACTTTGCCGGAGAGGGTGGCAACCGATCGGCACCGGTGCGGCGTAATGGTTCAAACGAACAGCAAAGGAAGAATCATGCCCGCTTCGTCACGTATCGCGATCGTCACCGGCAGCAGCCGCGGGCTCGGTCGCAACACCGTCGTCGCGCTGGCTCGCGCCGGGGTGGACTCGATCGTCACCTATCATTCCAAGCGCGGCGAGGCGGACGCAACCGTGCGCGAGATCGAGGCGGCCGGTGCGAAGGCGGTCGCGCTGCAGCTGGACGTCGGCAAGGCCGCCGGCTTCCCTGCCTTTGCCGACCAGGTGAAGGCGGCGTTGGTCGGGGAGTGGCACCGCGACACCTTCGACTTTCTCGTCAACAACGCGGGCACCAGCCATTTCGGCAAGATTGGCGAGGTGACCGAGGCCGATTTCGACGACGTCTTCGCGGTCCAGCTCAAGGGGGCGTTCTTCCTGACCCAGGCGCTGCTGCCGCTGATCGCCGACGGCGGCCGCATCATCAACCTGTCGAGCGGCCTCGCGCGCTTCTGCACGCCGGGTTTTGCCGCCTATGCGATGATGAAGGGCGGCATCGAGGTGTTCACCCGCTATCTCGCCAAGGAACTGGGCGCGCGCGGCATCACCGCCAACACCGTCGCGCCGGGCGCGATCGAAACCGACTTCGGCGGCGGGCTGGTGCGCGACAACCCACAGTTCAACAAGGGGGTAGCGGATGCGACCGCGCTCGGCCGCGCGGGGCTGCCCGACGATATCGGCCCGATGATCGCCGCGCTGCTCGGCGACGCGAACCGCTGGGTCAACGCGCAACGCATCGAGGTGTCTGGAGGAGCATACCTGTGAGCGCGGCGATGCAGGCGCCGTTCGCGGTCATCACCGGCGCGTCGTCGGGCATCGGCCTCGAATTGGCGAAGCTCGCCGCCGCCGACGGCTACGCGCTGCTCCTCGCCGCCGACCGGCCGTTCGACGATGTGCTGTCGCAGCTTGCCGGCGCGACGGTCGAGACCGTCACCGCAGACCTGTCCACGTCGGAGGGCGTCGCCACGCTGGACGAGCGGATCGGCCGACGCCGCGTCGACGTGCTGTGCGCCAACGCCGGCCAGGGGCTGGGCCACGCCTTCCTCGACCAGGATTTCGCGGCGGTGCGCGGCCTGGTCGAGACCAATGTGATCGGCACGCTCGAATTGCTCCAGCGCGTCGGCCGCCGGATGCGCGACGCGGGGGCGGGGCGCATCCTCATCACCGGCTCGATCGCCGGGCTGATCCCCGGCGGCTATCAGGCGG
>CAXTWJ010000048.1:0-12237 GCA_964247925.1 uncultured Sphingomonas sp. | reverse complement strand
AACAGCGTCGGCAGCCAGCCGGGCAGGTCGCCGCCGACCATGTCGCCGTCGGCCGTGTACGCCGCCCAGCGCGCGATCAGCTGCGCCAGCACCGCCGCGCGGCCCGCGAACCCGCCCTGCAGCGCGTCCTCCAGGTTGAGGAGGCAGAGATAGTTCTCACGGCCCTTGCGCGTCACCACCCGCGCGCGGCGCTCGGCGGCGTCGGGGAACAGCCGCGCGGTCTCATGCGCCAGCTGGCGCTGCAGCGCCTTGGTGAAGGTGGAGATCCACACCGCTCCACCCGCGCGCTCCGCCCAGAGCGCGGCGGGCGCGAGGTAGCCGAGCGTCTTGCCGATCCCCGTCCCGGCCTCCGCCAGCACCAGGTTGGGCGCGTCGCGAACGCTGCGCGGGCCGAACGCGGCGCTGGCGGCGGCGGCATAGGCACGCTGGCCGGGGCGCTCCTCCGCGCCCTGCCCCGTTAGCGTCGCCAGCCGCGCCTCCGCCTCGCCCGGCGCCAGCGTCACGGCACGCGGGGCGGGGCGGGGCGCCGCCTCCTCCCATTCGGGCAGGCGGCTCCACAGCCAGCGTTCGCCGCCCTTTGGCTTGGCGATCACATCCGCCAGCGCGGGCGCCCAGGGCCAGCGCAGCCGGGTGAGCGACTGCGCCGTGCTCCACGCGCCTTCGCGCTCCACCCACTCGCCCGCCGGGACGGCGAGCAGCGCGGCCGCCGCTTCGAGCAGGAAGCCCGCGACCTCCTCGCCGCGGTCGGGCGGCGACAGATCGACCGCGCGCGCCAGCCCGGCGGGCGTCGGCACCGCAAAGCGCGCGGGGTGGATGAACGCGAACAGCTCGAGCAGGTCCAGCCCCGACAGCTCCGCATAGCCCAGCCGCTGCCCGATCAGCGGCGCGTTGAGCAGGATGACGGGCGTGTCGGCGGCGGCCCGGATCGCCTCCGCCCGACCGATCGCGCGCGTCTCCTCCCGCGTCGCGAGCCAGATGCCGCCATGGCTGGCGTGGAGCGCGGGATAAGGGAGCACGACGTCGCAGGTGGCGTATGGGGAACAGATTGGCAACTGGTCTGGTCGTCGTGAACCCTTCGCGTGCCCGGGGGTTTACGCCGTTCCACCACCGAAAGGATCTGGCCCATGAAGCTCCGCCATCTGACTGCCGCGCTCGCCGCCGCCACGCTCGCCGCGGGCACCCCCGCGCTGGCGCAGACCACCGCGCAGACCAAGGTCACGCACGACACGGACATGAAGAATGGCGTCGCGACCACGACGACCAAGGTCACGCACACCACCAAGCGCAAGACGCGCCACCCCAAGAAGATCCTGGGCGTGAAGGTCGGTCACAAGACCGTTACCCACAAAACGGTGCGCGAGACCAAGGCCAGCAGCAACGGCGACGCGAGCACCACCGTCAAGACGCAGTAAGGCAGCCGGCTTCCTCTCCTCCCCCGCGGGGGAGAGGGTCGGTCACCGCGGCCGGACGGTCGCCGTCACGGCCGGGGCGTCGCGCAGACGCAGATACAGCGGTGCCCGACCGGCCGTGGGCACGGTCCCGCGGTCGCCCGGAAAGCCCGCCGGCCCGGCTCGAGACCGACTCGATCAGGAACAGGTCGCGGCCCCACAGCGTGCAGCCGCTCGCCACGGCGCAGGTCAGCCGCGTGATCGTCGGCAGCCGGACGAGCGTGGGCAGCGGCACCCAGTCGCTCGGCGCGCCGTCCTGCAACAACCGGAAGCGCAGCCGGCCGTGCGCGGACGCGCCCAGCGCCTCGCGCGAGATCAGCGTGGCGACCGCGACCTGCTGGTCCTGCAAGGTCAGCCCCGCCCCTTCGCGCAACGTGGCGACGTGCGTGCCGTCCGCGTCCGTCACCTCCACGGTATCGCCGCGCGCGAGCCGGTCGGGGCTGCGGAACGAGAAGGTGAGGCGCGCGCCGGCGGGCATCGCTTCGGTGCCCTCCAGCGTGATCTCCACCGGCCCGGCGACCGCGGGCCGCGCGCTGTCGCGCGCGATCACGCTCAGCGGCGGCCGGGGGTCGCCGACGGTGAACCGCACGGGCAGCTCGCGGCCATCGCTGAGCCGGGCGGTCGCCGTCTTCTGGCGACCGGCCTCCAGCGACGGCGCGGTGTCGGCGAGGAGGTCCAGCAGGTCGGTCTTGCCGTCCCGCGTCACCGTGCCCGGCCGGAACGTCGCGCCATCGACGACAAGCTCGGTGACCAGGTCGAGCCGCGAGCCGGCCAGCGTGCCGCCGCGGTCGCCAGCGTGGAAGACGAACCGGTCGATACGGCTGGGCTCGGTGTAGGCGCGCAAGGTCACGCGCGTCGGCGCCCCGCCGACCTGGGCAACCGTGACCGCGACGCGACCGGCCTCCACCGGTCCGAGCGGCAGCGTGGCGGTGATCCGGTCGGGGCCGGCGACGCGCCACTCGACCGGCTGGCTCGCCCCGCCAGCCTCCAGCGTCACGCCCGCGACGCAGCCCGCGGCACCGCCGGACAGCTCCAGCTGGTTGTCGCGGCCCGCGACCAGACGCGCCGGATCGCCCTTTCCCGCCGTCCACGCCGCGACGGCACCCCGCTGCAGCACGACGCGCCGGCCGTCGATCGGGGCGAAGCCCCACAGGCCGGTGAGCGCGCCCTCCCCCACCACGCCCGGCGGCACCGTGCCGACCGGCACGAAGCCGCCGCGCTCCGGGTCGGCCACCATGGGCACCTCACGGCCGCCGACGCGCACGGCGACATCGTGCAGATGCGCGGTCGCGTAGATGGCGGGCGGCGCGGTGACGGGCAGCACCGGGTCGGGCCGGTCGAGACAGACGGGCGGCGCCGGATCGGTGACGTGGATCGCCGGCGGCGGCACGGGCGCGACCGGCGGCATCCCGACCACCAGCACCGATTTGGGGCTGCGGAACGATGGGGCGGTGTTGAGCAGCAGGTGGATGCGGTCGCCGTCGGGCTGCGCCAGCGCGGGGATGTACTGGAACTGCGTGGATCGGAACGCGCCGAACAGCCGCGCCACGTCGCGCAGCACGCTGATATAGGGACTGTAATAGCCATAGCCGCCCTGCGGGGTGGCGCTGAGCTGCAGCGCGAGGTCGGTGGGCGCGCCGGTCAGCGTCGAGGTCAGGCCGTCCTGATGCTGGTCGGTGAGGATCAGCGCGTCGCGCGCGCGGGCCAGGCACGCCGCCTGGAGCTCGGCCGGGCGGTCGAGGCAACCGGCATCGACGCGCACGCGCAGTCTCGGCGCGAGCAGCGGCGGGGCGGGGTCGGTCGGCTGGCGCCCGCGCGTCGCGGCGAGGTACCGGTCGAGCCGCGCGCGGTCGCTCGCCGCGCCATCCAGATCCTGCGCGGCTCGCACGAACACGCCGGGCTGACCACGCACCGCGTGCAGCACCGCCGCCTGGTCGCCGCCGGTGCGCGGCACCAGGAACAGGAGCATCTGCGTCGCGTCCGCGGGCACCGTCAGGTGCAGCGTCGCCTCGCGCGGCTGCCATGTTCGCGCGGTGCTGAACCACTCCTTGGGCGACGGGTTGGTGGCCCCGCGCAGGAAGGTGGCGACCAGCAGATAAGGCGCGCCCTGATCGGCGGGCAGGACGGCGCTCGCGTCGATCCGGTCGCCCGCCGCCAGCCCAGGCACTTGCGCAATGGGCAGCGTCTGGCCACCGCGCGTCACCGTGATGCGCAGGTCCGGGCCGCGCAGGTCGAACGGCGCCTGCTGTGCCGCGGCCCCGCTCGCGAGCAAGAGCCACAGGGAAAGGAGCCAACGGCGCATCGGCGGCAGCGGCGAGCGGCTCAGGCCGGGGTATCGCCGGCGCGCGCGATCAGCTGCAGCACGTCGCCGATGATCGTCCGCATGGCCGAGCGCGCGCGATCGGGGTCGCGCGCGGCGATCGCGTCCAGCACCGCGCGGTGGTCGGCGATGCTCGCGGAATGGCCCTTCAGCCGGTTGGTGAAGCGGATGGAGGTCCTGAGCGCGGTCGTCACCACATCGCGGAACTGCGCATAGAACGGGTTGTGCGACGCGCGCAGCACCGCGACGTGAAAGGCGATGTCGGCCTCCAATATGTCGTCCTGCCCGTCATCGGCGGCCGCCATTCGCTCCAGCCCCGCGCGTATCCCCGCGTGGGCGGCGTCGGCGGGGTGCCGCGCGGCTAGCGCCGCCGCCTCCGGCTCGATCGCGATCCTGAGCTCGTTGAAATGCTGCAGCAGGTCGATCGAGAACTTGCGTTCCAATAGCCAGCGCAGGACGTCGGTGTCGAACAGGCTCCACGACGCCTTGTTCTGCACGATGGTGCCCTGGCGCGGACGGGCGGAGAGCAGCCCCTTGGCGGTCAGCATCTTCACCGCCTCGCGCGTCACCGAGCGGCTGACGCCGTGCTGTTTCGCCAGCTCGCCCTCCGTCGGGAAGCTGCGATCCTCATAGCGCCCGTGAACGATCGCACGGCCCAGCGTGTCGAGCATCCCATAGGTGAGATTGCGCCCGAGCCCGGTGCGTACCTCCGCCGGGTCGGCCTGCCTGTCCGTTGCGCTCATCGGCCCCCATTACCACAAGCGTGGCGCACGCAAGCGTCTATCAGCGCCGCATGGCTGGACAAGCCCGACCAGTCCGATAAATGTGACAAGAACTGGCGGGAGTGGATGGTGGCGACAGAGCGGGCGTTCCTCGCCATCGACTGGGGCACCACCAACCGCCGCGTGTTCCACATCGACCCGGGCGGCCAGGTGCTGGCGACGGCGCGCGACGGCGACGGCATGATCGCGATGCGCGGTCGGAGCTATCCCGACTCGATTGCCGCCTTGCGCGCGCGGTTCGGCGATCTGCCCGTGCTGGCGGCGGGCATGGTCGGCGCGAACGGGGGCTGGCGCGACGCCGGCTATGTCGCCGTGCCGGGCGGGTTCGCCGAGCTCGCCGCGCGGGTGCTGCCCGTCGATGACCGGGTGTGGATCGTGCCGGGCCTGGCGATGCGGGACGGGGACCGTCCCGACGTGATGCGGGGCGAGGAGGTGCAGCTGCTCGGCGCGGCCGCGAGCGGGCTGACGCCTCGCCAAGCGCTGCTCTGCCAGCCGGGCACGCACTGCAAATGGGCGCGCGTCGAGGCCGGGCGGATCGCCGATTTCACCACCGCCATGACGGGCGAGGTGTTCGCGCTGCTCAAGGGCGGCGGGTTGCTGGCGACGGAGCTGGAGGCGCCGGTCACGGACGGCGATGCGTTCCGGGAGGGGGTGGCGGACGCGCGCGACGGAGACCTGCTCGCGCGGCTGTTTGGCATCCGCGCGGCCGCCGTGCTGGGCCTGCGCGCGCGCGCCGATGCGGCGTCCTATGCGAGCGGACTGCTGATCGGCAGCGACGTAGCAGCGCGGCTGCGCGAGGCGGACGACGCCCGCGTCTTCATCCTGTCCGACCCGGCGCTGGGCGGGCTGTACGCCACCGCCATCGCGGCGCACGGGCGCGAGGCGGCGGTGGTCGACAGCCACGCGGCGTTCGTCGCCGGCATCACCCGGCTGTGGAGCCTTCTCGCATGACGCTATCCTTCGACGACGCCTTCGCCCGCTGCCCGCTGGTCGCGATCCTGCGCGGGGTGCGCCCGGACGAGGTGGAAGGGATCGGCGACGAGCTGGTCTCGGCCGGCTTCACGATCATCGAGGTGCCGATGAACTCGCCCGAGCCGCTCGGCAGCATCGAGCGGCTGGCACGCCGGTTCGACGGCCGCGCGATCGTGGGCGCGGGCACGGTGCTGCGGCCCGATCATGTGGGCGACGTGAAGGCGGCGGGCGGCGGGATCATCGTGTCGCCCAACATGAACACCCAGGTGATCGCGGCGGCGGTGGCCGCCGGCCTGGCGTCGCTGCCGGGCATATCGACGCCCACGGAGGCGTTCGCGGCGCTGGACGCGGGCGCGACCGCCCTGAAGCTGTTCCCGGCCGAGTCGTCCGCGCCCGGTGTCCTCAAGGCGATGCGCGCGGTGCTGCCACCCGCGACGCGCGTGCTGCCCGTCGGCGGGGTCGCGCCGGACACGATGGCGCCGTGGCTCCAGGCCGGCGCGGCGGGCTTCGGCCTGGGCTCCGCCCTCTACGTCGCGGGACGAAGCGCGGCCGACGTGGACGAGCGGGCGCGCCAGTTCGTCGCGGCGCTGGCAACCGCGCGGTGAGGCGGCTCGCGCTCCTGCTACTGTGCGCCGCGAGCGGGCCGGCGACGTTCACCAACCCGCTGCTGCCGTCAGGGCCCGACCCGTGGATCACGCAGGTGGGCGGCACCTATTATTATATGAACACGTTGGGGAACCGGCTCGCGATCCGGGCGACGCGCGACGTAACGCGGCTGGCGGACGCGCCGGAGGTGACGGTGTGGACGCCGCCCGCGACCGGCCCCCACGCGCAGTCGATTTGGGCGCCCGAGCTGCATCGGATCGCGGGCAAGTGGTTCATCTACTATAGCGCGGCGGCGGCGGGGCATGACGACGACGCGCATCGCGGCGTGTTCGTGCTGGAGAACGACGCCGCCGATCCGCTGACGGGCACGTGGATCGACCGCGGCCGGGTGAACACCGCGCGCGCCGGCATCGACGGCACGACGTTCGCCTACCGGGGCCAGCGCTATTTCGCCTATTCGCCCTATGTCGGGCCGGACAGCGATCTCGCGATCGCGCGGATGGCGAACCCTTGGACCCTGGCCGGGCCGGAGGTGATCATCGCGCGACCCGACCTCCCCTGGGAACGCCAGGGCGGGCGGCAGATCCTGGAAGGGCCCGAGTTCCTTGAGGGACCGCGCGGCGACCTGTTCCTGACCTATTCGGCGAGCGCCTGCTGGTCGGACGACTATGCGCTGGGGCTGCTCCATGCGGCGCCCGGCAGCGACCCGCTGACGCCCGCGAGCTGGACCAAGGCATCACGCCCGGTGCTGGCCAAGAACCCGGCCGCGAACGTCTATGCGACGGGGCACAACGGCTTCTTCACCTCGCCCGATCGCGCCGAGCAGTGGATCGTCTACCACGCCAACACCGGACCCGATCAGGGATGCACGGAGAGACGCTCGCCGCGCATCGGGCGGGTGTCGTGGAGCAGCGACGGGCGCCCGGTCTTCCCGCAGCCGGTCGGCGCCGGCGTTTCGGTTCCCGCGCCGTCCGGTATACAACAGGAGCAACGCCGATGATGAGCCACAGGCTCGCCGTCGCGCCAAAGATCCGCCAGCGTTGCGCGAAAGCCACACTCAACGGACTTATATGATAAATCGTTCTTTGTGCTTGCAGCCTCCTGCTTGCCCGATTTACGAGGCGCGTCAAGCGAGCGGGGAGCGAACCCCGCGCTAATCGGCCGAGGCCGTGGGGAGGACATGATGAACGGCAAGATACGCTTCTGCGCGACCACGTCGGCTCTGGCGATGCTGGTTGCGACGCCCGCGTTCGCCATGACCGGTCAGGTGGTCACCGCGCCGGACGCGTCGGGCGCGCCCGCGGCCGCCCAGGACCAGACGCAGAATGCGCCGCCGACCCAGGCCGCCGCGCAGGACGACAGCAATCCCACCGACATCGTCGTGACCGGCATCCGCGAGTCGCTGGCCAAGGCCGCCGACATCAAGCGCAACTCGGCCAACGTGGTGGACTCGATCGTCGCCGACGACATCGGCAAATTTCCCGACCGCACCGTGGCCGCCGCGCTGCAGCGCGTCCCGGGCGTGCAGGTGACGGTGGGCGACAATAACGAGATCGTGAACCCGATCGTGCGTGGTCTGGCCGACATCCTGACCACGCTGGACGGGCGCGAGATCTTCACCGGCACCGGCCGCGGCTTCTCCTATCAGGACCTGCCGGCCGAGGCGCTGGCGGGCGCGGACGTGTACAAGTCCACCTCCGCCGACCTGATCGAGGGCGGCGTCGCCGGGCAGATCAACCTGCGCCTGCACAAGCCGTTCGACTTCCACGACGGCCTGACGGTGGCCGCCACCGGCCGCGCGCAGTACACCCGCAACACGCACGAGGTCAGCCCGGTGCTGGGCCTGCTCCTGTCCGACAAGTGGCAGACCGGGCTGGGCGAAATGGGGCTGCTCGCCGACGCCAATTACGCGCAATACCATTTCAATCGCCCGATCTCGTTCAACTGCGACATCCGCAGCGGCACGCAGGGCCCCCCGGGCGCGGCGGGCGTGGCCGCGCCGACCTGCGTCGGCGGCCTCAACAACGAGGGCGACTACACGCGCAAGCAGGCCAACGTCGCCTATCAGTGGAAGCCATCGGCCAACCTGGAGCTGTACGCCAACGGGCTGTACACCGCGTACGAGAACAAGTCGGCCAGCTACTTCCTGATCGACGACGTGTTCGGCGGCGCGTTCTCCAACGTCACCAAGACCGACCAGTGCCAGAACTACAACGTCAACGCCTTCCACACGGTGGATCAGACCGGGCCGGCTGTCCCGGGTGGCAACGGCTTTTACGACAACAACCTGAACAGCCCGACCAACCCGCGCGGCACGGGGCAGACGCAGAACCTGTGCACCGCGCAATCGTTCACCTCGACCGGGCATGGCGGCTTTACCAGCACGCAGGCGCATCACGACCGGACGCGCGTCTGGATCATCTCGGGCGGCGCGAAATACGACAGCGGCGCGCTGTCGCTGGCGGCGGACGTATCCTACCAGAAGTCGCGCATCCGCAACCAGAACTTCATCCTGGACATCTTCAAGGCCGGCAACGGCATCACCACGGACGTCCAGACCAACGTCGATGGCGGCACGGTCTACAACGACACGGCGAACGGTTTGAACGACCCCGCCAATTTCGCGCTGTCGCCGCTCAATCAGGACAACCTGAAGGACAAGGGCAAGGAATTCGCGGCCAAGGCGGACGGCGTCTACAAGCTCGACTCCTTCCTGCAGAACATCCAGTTCGGCGCGCGCTACGCCGATCACAGCGCGACGCACCAGCAGTTCCTGGGCGGCACCTGCGGCCCGGACAACGCGCCGGTCTGCGGGACGCTGATCCAGAACGTGCCGTTTCTGGCGCGACCGGGTTTTCTGATCCACTCCTCGGGCATTCCGACGGTGGATGGCGGCGCCGGCGTGATCGTGCCC
The DNA here is from genome assembly GCA_964247925.1 of uncultured Sphingomonas sp. GTDB lineage: Bacteria > Pseudomonadota > Alphaproteobacteria > Sphingomonadales > Sphingomonadaceae > Sphingomonas. Next base: position 3,195 of record CAXTWJ010000048.1, on the reverse strand, counting down.
AACCAGGACCTGCTGCGCGATCCGACGCTGCAGGACCAGCTGCGCGCGCTCTACGGCCTCCAGCCCGGCTTCCCGGACTTCACCGCCGACCGATCGTTCAGCGCGTCGGAGAAGACCTATGCCGGCTATCTCCAGGCGGCGTACAACTTCCCGATCAGCGGCCCGGTGACACTCGATGGGCAGTTCGGCGTCCGGTACACGCGGACTGATCGCCAGATCGCCGGCGCGTCGTTCGTAACGCCTGCGCCGACCGCCGCCGTGCCGAACCCGGCCGCGGTACTCACACCCTTCACCGCCAAGACCAGCGATGACGATTGGCTGCCGTCGGCCAGCGCCAGGCTGCGCTTCGGCGGCGGGCTGCAGGCGCGGTTCAACTATTCGCGCGCGATCGCCCGGCCCAGCTTCGGCGACCTCAACCCGGGGCTGAGCTACCTGATCTCCACCAACCTGCTGATCCTGCCCGCGGGCTCCGGCGGCAACCCCAACCTGCGCCCGCAGCGCTCGGACGCCTATGATGCCACCCTGGAATATTACTTCAGCAAGAATGGCTATGTCGCGGTCGGCGGCTATTACAAGGACATCAAGGACCGGGTGATCAGCCAGAGCCAGCAAGAGACGATCAACGGTTTCAACTACAACATCACTCGCCCGCGCAACGTCGGCGCGGTGACGCTGAAGGGGATCGAGGTCAGCGGCCAGACCTTCTTCGACTTCCTGCCGGGCGCGCTGCAGGGCTTCGGGGTGTTCGGCAATTTCACGCTTGCCGACAGCAAGGTGAAGACGCCCGGTGACGTGCTGTTCGGCCAGCGGCTGCAGGGCGTGTCGCGCTACAACTACAATATCGGCGGGCTGTACGAGAAGTACGGGCTGACCGGGCGTGTCGTGTACACGTATCGCTCGCATTATTATGACGAGAATTATGGCGGGACGACGCTGCGGCCGACCGGGCAGACGCTGGTGCTGAACGGCGTGCGCGCGAATGGGCGTCTGGACGCTTCCATCGGCTATGAGATCAGCAAGGGCATCACCCTGTCGCTGGACGGCACCAACCTGACCAACGCGCACTACCGCAGCTACTATGGCGATCCGGCGTTTCCGCGCGACGAGCGGTTCGACGACGCGACCTATTCGCTCGGGATCGCGGCAAGGTTCTGATGGGGAGCCTCGTCCGGGTCGTCGCGCGGGGTGACCAGTGCGACCAGCTGGGCGAGGGGCTGTGGTGGTCGGCGCGCGAGGGGGCGGTCTATTGGACCGACATTCTCGCGCCCGCGCTCAACCGGCTCACGCTTGCCGACGGGCAGGTCACGCGCTGGCCGATGCCGGAGATGATCGGCTGGGTGATCGAGCGGCGCGACCGACCCGGCTTCGTCGCCGGGTTCCGGAGCGGGTTCGCCGAGCTGACGCTCGACCCGCCAGTCGTCACGCCGATCGCCGCGCCCGAGCCCGACCTGCCCGGCAACCGGCTCAACGATGCCAAGGCGGACGCCTTCGGCCGCATCTGGGCCGGCACCATGCCGGTCGGCGCGGACCGACCCAGCGGCGCGCTGTACCGCCTCGACCCCGACCGCTCCGTCACGAGGGTCGATACGGGCTACACCGTCGCCAACGGCCCCGCGATCAGCCCGGACGGGCGCTGGCTATACCACACGGATACGGTACCGGGCTGCGTGTATCGCTTCGCCCTGGACGAGCGGGGTCTTCACGGCCGCACGCTCCACATCCAGTTCGCCGACGGCTGGGGCCGGCCCGACGGAATGACGTGCGACGCGGACGGCGGGCTGTGGATCGCGCACTGGGGCGGGTCGCGCGTCAGCCGCTTCACGCCGGACGGCGCGCTCGACCGCGCGATTGCGCTGCCCGCGTCGCAGATCACCAATGTCTGCTTCGCGGGCGAAGGGCTGGATCGGATGTGCGTGACCTCGGCCGCGACCGGCGTCGATGAGCCGCTCGCGGGCGCGCTGTTCGAGGTCGAGGCCGGCGTGCGCGGCGTGGCGCCGGAGCTGTACGCAGGATGATCAATCCTCCCCCCCAGGGGCGCATCGGGTCGGCCATGCCCCCGGCATGGCCTGAACAGCGCGGGGCGCTGTTCACCCGATGCTGGCCGGCACCGCGCACCCGCGTCAGCGGATCACAACCCCCTGAGCGGCAGTCCCGACGGCCCGGTCACCTTCTTCTGCGCCAGCGTCTGGAAATCGCACAGCACGCCGCGCCAGAACCCCATGCACGACAGCGCGAAATACAGCAGCCATAGGCGTGTGCGGGTCAGCCCCGCCTCGGCGATCGCCTCGTCGCGCCGCGCGTAGAGCCGCTCGCTCCATGCCTTGAGCGTAAGGTAATAATGCTCGCGCATCGTCTCGACGTCGCGCACCTCGAACCCCCAGCGTTCGAGGTTGGTCGCGGTCAGGCCGATATAGTCCAGCTCGCCGCCCGGGAAGATCCAGCGGTTGATGACCTTCATGTACGCGGTGCGCTTGCGGAAACGCCTGAGGTCGCGGGTCGCGCGCCGCGTCGTCGCCTGGTGGAGGTAGAGGCCGGCGGGCGCCAGCAGTCGCTGCATCTGCGCGAAGAAAGTGTCGTGATTGTCGAGGCCGACATGCTCGAACATGCCGATCTGGCTGATCGCGTCGTAAGCCTCGGCCGCATCGAGCGTGCGGTAATCGCGCAGTTCGATCGTCACCCGATCCTCCAGCCCGCGCGCGCGCACCCGCGCCCAGGCGGCGTCGTATTGCGCCTGGCTGAGCGTCACGCCATGGACGGTGGCACCGAAATGCTCGGCGGCGTGGGCCGCAAGGCCGCCCCAGCCGCAGCCGATGTCGAGCAGCCGCCTGCCCGGCGCGAGCCGCAGCTTGGTGCAGATCAGGTCGAGCTTGGCGATCTGCGCGGCGTCGAGATCCTGGTCCCACTCTTCGAACACCGCGGCCGAGTATTGCATCGCCTCGCCCAGGAAGAGCGCGTAGAAGGCGTTCGACACGTCGTAGTGGAACTGGATCATCGCCATGTCGTCGCGGCCGCGCCCGGCGATGCGGCGCACCCGCGCGGCGAAGGACATGCCGGCGTCGGCAGATCTGCGCGCGGTGAGGAAGGGCAGGGCGGCGCGCAGGATCAGCGCCTTGTCGACATGATGCTTCAGCCCGACCGCCTTCAGGTGGTCCCAGCGGCCGAGCGCGTCGAGCGGGCTGGCGCCGACCACGTCGA
>CAXTWJ010000047.1:1348-12411 GCA_964247925.1 uncultured Sphingomonas sp. | reverse complement strand
GTTCTGGGTGGAGCCGTAGATCGAGTGGAGCATGTCAACATCCTCGTTCAAGCTCTGTCCGGTCTCTTGACGGCGGTTGGGCATTGGCATTCCTGTTCGTGCGCGGCTTACAATGGACGCATTTAGGCCGCTCGGTCTCAGCCGTCGAGAAGCCCAGGCGGTACAACGCGTGGATCCGGCTCCGATTTGGCTGGACTCTCGTCGCCGGGCGCGAAAGCTTGGGATATCCGGCCGGTTTAGGAACTTGAGGGTATGCAGCACATAGCACGACCGTCGACCCCTCCCGAGTTCCTCGGCGCGCCAGAGATGCAGCGGTCGCGAACGACCATGCTGGCTTTCATGTCCCTTGAGCGCGAGCGACGCGCGCAGACGAGCGTGCCCCCGGTCGGCGTGGCAGCCGACCACCCTGCGCTGGTAGCGGCAGTGAGCGGCCTGACAGGCGGGCGCTGCGCCTTCTGCGAGGCCCAGGACAAGCTTCTAGTCCATCGGTTCAGGCCTGTGGGCAATGCCCGGCCCGTGGCCGATCGTAAGGACTCTCACCTGTTCTATGTCTGGCTCGCGGACGCTTGGGCGAACCTCTACCCGATCTGCGCCGGCTGTCGGCCCGCCGAACCGGACTTTCCCGTCGACGGAGACCGGTGCCGGCTTCCCACGCCGCAGCAGGTCTCGAGGTACGTGACGAACGGGGACGGCATTTGGACCACGCCGGTGCAGGAGGCGAATGTGCTGCTCGACCCCTGCAAGGACAAGGCCTACGACCGGCACTTCCTGCCGAGGTTGGACGGGTCGCTTGTGGCGCTGACGCCCAGAGCGGCCGCGACCCTGCAGGGGTTCGGCCTTAACCGCGACGACAGGCGGCGCGAGCGGGCCCGGTTCTACGGGGACCGGCTCGGCGAGCTGCGGTCGCTGCTGGGGGCCTTCGGCGAGGGGTCGGCGCCGGGGGGCGATGCGAAGTGGGCGAGGCTGTTCGACTTCGCCCGCATGCCATTCGGCGGTACCTGGCTGCTGTTGCTTAAGCGCCTAGCACGAAGGATCGACTTTCCCGGCGATCTGGGGACACCCTCGCGGCGCGCCCAGCTAGCGCCCGCGTTCCGGCAGCTCCCGGACGCCGGCACGCTGGATCGCGCTTTCGAGGAGGTGGCGCGCGAGGATCCCCGCCTTGTCGCCGTCGACGCGATCGCACCCGGCGGCCGCAGGCTGCGCGCGGACCTCAGGCGCATCGAGGTCGTCCGCTTCAAGGGGCTGGAGCGACTGGAGCTGCAAGTCCCCGCTCCGCTGGCGGCTGAAGACGGCAGGGCCCGCGCGCCTGCCCTCATGATTCTAGGGGAGAACGCGACGGGCAAGAGCACCTTCCTAGAGGCGGTCGCGCTGACCCTCGCCACCGATGACGCAAGGAAGGCTCTGGCTCCGGACTGGAAGTCCCTGCCGCTAGACCCAACGCAGATGGGGCGCGAGGAGGGGCGTAGGTCAGGCTCGGCGCATGTGCGCCTTGAGTTCGACGGCGGTCGATCGGCCACCCTCGCGATTGCGGAGGGCCAAGGGGTCGGGAGGAGCGACTTCGGTAGTGAGCGCGCGGCGGTGTTCGCCTACGGAGCCTTCAGGCGCTTCGGGGACGACGCCCCTCAGCCGTCATCGAGCAGGCATCTGAGAAACCTGTTCGATTTCACGTCCCTTGCGGATCCCGAGCCGTGGCTGCGGTCCCTCTCGCCCGCCGCCTTCTCGATGGTGGTGCGCACGTTGCGCGACCTCCTCTCGATCGAGGGCGACTTCGACGTGATACAACGGTCCGGCCGCGCCCGCGAGCTGCGCATGGTGACCTCGCTCGTTGAGCCGAACGGCCGCGTGCGCTTCAACCGGACTCCGCTGCGGGCGGTCTCCTCCGGCTATCGCTCCATGCTCGGGATGCTGTGCGACGTCCTGCGGGGGCTGCTGGAGCCGCTCGAGGCAGAGGGGGCCTCCACATTCGAGACTGGCCGCGGAGTGGTGCTGATCGACGAGATCGAGGCGCACCTCCACCCTCGCTGGAAAGTGCAGGTCATGACGAGCCTGCGCACGGCGCTGCCAGGGATGACCTTCATTGTCACGACCCACGACCCGCTCTGCCTGCGTGGCATGCTGTCTGGCGAGATTGTGGTCCTACAGCGTGTTGCGTCTTCTGAGCCGGGGGTGGACAGCGAACTGCCGATCACCGTCGAGCGCATGAGCGGGCTTCCAGACGCAGCCGACCTTCGGCTCGAGCAGCTGCTGACTTCGGACTTCTTCCAGCTGTTCTCGTCCAACGACGCGGCCTCCGACCGGCGGCTGGCCCGGGTCGGCGACCTAATGTCCCGCAGGGCCGCCGGCGAGGAGCTGCCGCCCGAGGACGCCTCCGTGCTCGAGGGGTTCGAGCGGGACGTCGCGGGGGCGCTCCCGGTCGGATCCAGCGAGGTGCATCGCATGGTGCAGGCCGCGGTCGCTGAATTCCTGGAGCGGCGGCGGGACGCATCAAGCGCCGCGCTTGCGGCACTGGACGCGGAGGCGCGCGGACGCATTCTAGCCGCGTTGGAGTCGATCTAAGGTGCGGGCGGTGGACAGGTCGGCGGTCCCGGTCCCGCCTTCCCTCGTCGCGGACGGCGCCGGCCCGCGCGAGCTCGTGAAGGTCCGCGCCCATCGCTCCACGCCGGCGACCAAGGATCGCCCGTTCACGCACGCCGCCTATAAATCCGCGGACGTCAAGCTGGCCCTCGAGGCCCTGTTTCACGGCAAGTGCGCCTACTGCGAGACCCGCTACCGCTCGACCGCCCCGGTCGATGTCGAGCACTACCGGCCCAAGGGCGCCGTAGCGGAATCGGCGGGGCACGGCGGCTACTGGTGGATCGCCATGGACTGGGATAACCTCCTACCGTCCTGCATAGACTGTAATCGCCGGCGCGGTCAGGTGATCGTAACGGTCTCCGCCAGCCTCGCCGAACTCGCCGCTACGTCCAAGCCCCCCATGACGGGCGCGGGCAAGAAGGACAGCTTTCCGCTAGCCGATGAGGCCGGGAGGCTGCTCGCCGAGTCCGGCGACCACCCCTCCGAGGGTGCGCTGCTGTTGGACCCCTGCCGGGACGACCCGGCCGCATACCTCGCCTACAACTTCGCGCCTGGTCGCCCCCTCGGGCTTGTCCTGCCCGCAGGCGACGCCCCATCCATTCGCCGCGCCGCGACGTCAATTCAGGTATACGGCCTCAACCGGCTCGGGCTCGTGCAGGACCGCACCGAGCTCCTACGCAGGCTGGAGTTCCTCGGCGGGATGGTGCTAGAGCTCACGGTGTCCGCGGCCGCGCTGAAGGAGCCGGCGACGGCGAAGCTGCTGCGGCCCACGACCGCGCGGAACGTCGCGGCCCAGCTGCGACTGCTTGTCGATCGGACGCTGGATGAGATGGTCGGCATGGCTGCGGCCGACGCGCCGCATTCGTCGATGGTTCGCGCCTGGCTGCGTGAATTCAAGGGCAGGGTCGCCGGAGACGCCGGCCGCGCACTCGTGCGGATCGGGTAAGCGTTCGGAGGTGACCCGTGCGGTCATCGCGGCCCGGCACCGGAGGGGGCATCGTGATCGCGTGAGCTCAGGCTTGCGGAGGGACCGTCCCGGTCGCCCGGTTGCCGCCGCGTTAGCCCGGGGTCCCGACCAGCAGGTGCTCAAGCACGAGGCCTCGACCGGACGTCAGTTTCCGCCCCTGCGAGTGGTGCCGTAGCGGCTCGGAAAATGCGATCACGCCGGCGAACGCGGCACCCATCTCCGACATGAGGTGGTCGATGCCGACGAAGCCCCCCTCGCCGTAGCTGAGCAGGAGTGAGAGGTCCCGTTCCGCGCAGGTGCGGATGAGATCCGACAGTTCCCGCCGGGCCACGCCCGGCTGGTACTCGAACCGCGAGGAGAACCGCTGCTCCAGGGGAGGGTAGCGGCCCCGCCCCGAAACCGGCGGATAGTCGTAGGCCAGCAGGACGTTGAGCACGTGGTAGTAGCGGGAATACTGCAGCTTGGAATAGGGCGGGTCGACGTAGACGGCCGCCCGCCTCCCGGCGTGCTGGTCAGCGAAGTCCGAGAGCGCCTTCCGCCAGCCCTCGCGGGTGCTCGAGAGGAAGGGGTATCTGGGCGCGCCCCGCGCCATCAGCCTTCCCAACGCGAGCTCGAACTCCCAGGCGATGCTACGAGCCCGGAGCTCGACGACCTTCTGGAGGGAGAGCGGCGTCTTCGGCTGGGCCGGCTGCGCGAAGTGCGGGCCGCTGGTCCCGTTCGCGCACGCGACCAGAAGCGCGGCGAGGCAGAGGTCCCGTTCGCGTCCCGGGTGGGGGTATGTCCGGTCGATCGCTCGCCTGAGGCTGTCGATCTCGATGCACTGCGCGATACCGAAGTAGACGTTCGCGTAGCGCTCGGTGGCGAGGCGGGCGACCTCGTCGTCTCCGCCTGTGACCGGCAGGACGTTTGCGCCCTGCAGGAGTTGGAACCGGCTCAGGGCGTCCTCGTCGCTCTCGCTGTGCAGCAGGGCGGCCTCCTCCTGCATGCGTTCGCCGACGAGCGTCTCCAGGAGCCGCTGGTTCTCGGCGAAGGGTTCGTGGAGCGCGTCGACGATTGACCGGAGGTCCAGACCGGCCGGATCGATGCCCTGCGCCTTGGACAGCAGGGCGGCGTACGCGTTCGCGTCGTTGACGGCCATCGGATGCCTGTCGGATAGCGCGCGGGCGACGATGCCGGTGCCCGACATCAGATCCAACACCGGCGCGCCGGCCGCCAGCGATACCCCGGCCACGGGAGCGATGAAGCCGGTAAGCCGCAGCTTGTTGCCGTATACCCAGGGGGTGGTCAGGCTCGTCGCGCGGTCCACCTCGCCAGCCGACCTTATCTCCGGCCACGCCTTGCCGGCCGATCGGACGGCGCCGTCGTCGTCCGTCCAGAGCCCCAGGCCGCACTCCGCATCGAGGACGTGGTGCTGCAACGCGGCGGCGTCGCGGCTGCGGCCCTCGCCGGCGACGCGTTGCAGGAGGACCAGGATGCATTGCACGTGGGCGGGCCGGACCGCGCGGAGGTCGACGGATAGCACGAGGCCCGGGTGGATGACGAAGGCGGCGTGATCCCCCTCCACCGCGCCGGATGTGCGGGCAGGCGCCGCGGACCGCCCGACGAGGTCGCCGATGAGCGCGTTCGAGCTGCCGAAGAGGTCGTCCCTCGGCATGAGCAGTCCTTCGACGAGGGGCGCGTCCTCACCTTGCGCGTTCACCACGCGGGGGATGAACGGCCGGAGGCGTGGGGGCGTCATAACGGCCGACGGAAGCTGAGCAAAACGTTGGGTCTCCTGGTTCCGCCGATCTCCATCGTTGCCTCGAAACGGAGCCCCTCCCGCTGCAGCAGGTCCACCACACCTTCCAGCAGTTCGGCCTCGGACCCGAACAGGTTCGCAGCGAAGCGGGCTCCCGGTCTGAGGCTGCCGGCAACGAGCGAAAGGTCGGAGGCGGGCACCCCGTAGTGCAGGACGAAGTTGGCGATCGCGCCGTCGACTGGTGGTGGATGAAGCCGCCACGCGGACACCGGCATGGTCGTCAGCCCCCGCTCGCCCGCTCGCGCCAGCATCGCCGCCGACGCGTCCACGCCGAGCAGCCGGGCTGGCTTCGAAAGCGCTGCCAGAGCGTCCATTGCAACGCCTGTGCCACAGCCGAAGTCCAGGATCGTGGGGACGGGGCTGGCGTCAGCGAGAGCGGTCCGGAGCAGCCGGGAGGCGGTCGCGAGGTTCAGGCTTCGATTGGTCAGATCGTCGTAGATGCCGGCGATCAGGTCGAACATCGGCGCGATCACCGCCTCGTCGCGCAACCGAGGAAGGTAGAATCTGTCCATCAGGCGCACCTGCGCGGCCGGCGATCCAGGATCGCGCCGGGGGAGGTCGCCTCCGTTCGCGGCGGCGACCAGCGCCGCGCGGACGCCGGCATGCCCTGTAGCCGGCTCCAGCTCCGCCACGACCAGCAGGTCGGTCGGGATCGCGCGCTCGCCGTCGAGACGTCGGCGGTCGAGCAGGACGCCGAGCCGGTGGTCGGCGGCGAGCGCCGCCAACGCCGCAGACCGCCGCCTCCACCACGCTCGTGCGCGCGATTTCAATGTCCCCGTCGTGCAGGTACATGTGGAAGCTGAGGGCGATGTAGGTGAGGGTGCCCGCGCGGACGCGCTGCGCGCCTTCATACTTCCCGATCTCAGCGTTGACCTTGGCCAAGAAGTCGTCGGTCCACTTGATCGAGCCGTAGGCGCTGAAAGGAAAGCCCACCAGCGCGTCGACTGTCCTCCAGACGAAGATCGCGTCGAGCGCGGGCGCACCGTCGCGCTCCCGCGGCATCAGCTGGATGCAGTTCAGGCCGAGCGGCTGGTCGAGTGCGTCGGGCATGACCGGCAAGTTGATCCTTCGCGTTGGAACCTTCCGGGCGGTGGCCTCCGCGACCGCCTGCACGGCGAAGTCCTCTATCGGGAGGGCGGATCCGAACGCCCGAGACTTGAGCGGCTTGCCGAAGAGGCCGTCGGCGTCCTCGAAGCTGCGTTCGTAGTAGTCCTTCAGCTGCGGCTCGTCGTCCTTCCAGTAGTCCGCGACCTTCTCCTTAAGCGGATCCGTGAGCACGACCTTGAAGCCCGTAATCTCCCGGAAGGTGCCCCTTTGCGGCTCCACGTGGTCCAGTGCTAACTCGGCGCCGCGGATGAGCTGGAGGGCCTCTGGGTAGACCTCGGCGAAGGTGCGCGTCCTCAGTCCGTCGATGGTGCTCAGGCGGTGCGCGTCGTTCGGTTTGCCGATCGGCAGCCGGCGCTGGGATCGCCGGACTAGGTCGACGATGGGACGACGTTCGAAGTCGAGCGGGGTCAGGCCGACGACCGCCTGCTCGATGGTCGCGAGGGCCGCGTCATCCTCCGCCGGCACTTCCCTGACGGCCAGGCCGCGCGCGACGAGCTCGTTAAGATCCTCGGAGGTCACGGGAAGCGATCGCCGCAGATCGCCCGTCTCCCCCTGCGCCAGCTGGTGCAGCCGCGTGAGCGTGAGCTGCGCGTACGTGGTGTCGCCGATCGCGATGATGGTCCCGATATTTGGGTTCCCGAGGCAGGCTTTAGCGACGCGCGAGATGTTGCTCTGCCAGAAATCGGGCAGCCCACCGCCTCGGGCCGGGCGGTCGTCGACGTCCACCACGGCTGCGGCGAGCGGCCGGAGTCGATCGGCCAGGTTCTTCGCCGTGTCACCGATCGGCAGCAGCAGGACCGGCGAGAGGGGATCGCAGTTGGTCTCCGCCTTCGCGGCGTAGCTGCGGCCAATGGCGCCTTGGGGCGCCGAGCCGGCCTTGTAGACGGGGCGGCCCGCGGACGCGCGCATCGCGCCGGGCGCGGCGACGGCGCATCCCAGGTCGATCGTGTCCGGGCCGGCGGCGATGGACAGGGCGCCGGCCTGGTCCACGACCAGTTCGAGGCTGTCGCTTGCGCTTACGGCCGGCGTCCCGCTACCTGCTGAGCCGAGCAGGGCACGCGCGACCTCGGTCGCCCATTCCAGGCCGGTGAGCAGCCCCAGCAGCTGGGGAGGTCGGGTTGTAGGGCCGCTCAGCTCGCCCAGTTCCAGGCTGAGCTCCTTGCGGACTTCCTGGACCGCCGTGTTCGCGTCCATTCCGTGCGCGAACGCCGCCTGCAGCGCCTCGCGGATGGCGATGCCGACCGCAAACTTTTGACCTTCGTCTTCGGGAATGCGCCCCCTTGCCGACAAAGCGGCGAACCTGAGGTCAGCATGCTCCACGCCCTGCGCCGCCGCCCTGAGGGGAAGCGCGCCGCTGAGCGCGATCCGGTTCCTCCCGTCCGACTTCGCCCGTCTCTCGGCCTCCCGTGCGTCCGACAGCACGCCGTCGGGATCCCGGGCGCCGGCGAGCGGCTCGGGATCCGGGAGGAGGGCGAGCCCGATGCTGCAGGGGTTTGGCCTGTCGATGACCGCGAGCGGCTGCGTCGCCATGCGACGCCTGAACGCGGACGCGGCGAGGAGGTATCTGTCCAGCCCCGCCTGGTCGAGCAGTGCCGAGAACTCCGCGCCCCCGGTCCTGACCACGATGCCGAGCTCGCCGAAGTCCTCCCGGAGGCGGTCGGCGAACTGACGCAGCACGGCGTTCCCGCCCGTTTCACCGGCCGCGTCGTTGACCTTCTTAAAGTGGTCGAGATCGGTGTGGAGCACGCCGACAGGGCCGCCGGCCGCGGCCGCCGCCCTCGCCGCCGCGGTGAAGCGCGCCGGGATGCCGGGGTTCTTCAGGTACGGAAGCATTGTCGCCGGATCGCGTTCGCCCCAGTGCCGCCGGACGAGGTCGGCAATCGCCTGCATCAACTGGTCGGGGTCGGCGCGCGGCGTGCCCGAGCCGGTCCGCCAGACGTCACAGCGGCAGGTCACGGCGAGCTGGTGATCGTCGAAGAAGGTCTTGGCGTGCGCCGGCTCGGTGGTCGGGATGGACGCGCTGGCGTAGCTGGCCACCACGGCCTCGCTGTCGACAGAGGTGACCACGACCCGCACGGCGCTGCCGGCCGCCGAGGATCCGGCGAGAAGGCGTTCGACGACCCTCTTGAACTCGGCGTCACTCAGGAGGCGGTCTGGCAGACCCTCTCCTGCTGTTGTCGAATCGTTCCCCGCCATCTCGCATCCCCGCTCTTTTTTTCAAGGGTCGGAAGCTGAAGGACACGGATCAGCATTCTGAGCGCCTCGACGACACCTTCCGCGCCGTCCCGGCTGCACGCGAAGTCCGCGGCTGCCTTCACCTCTGCGGGGGCGTTCCCTACGGCCACGCCTACACCGGCGGCCCGCAACATCTCAATATCGTTCAGGTTGTCGCCGATCGTCATGATCCCCGATTCGGTGACGTCGTGCAGCGTCGCAAGACGAGTCATGGCGTGGGCCTTTGTCGCCTCGGGCGCGCATATCTCCACGTAGCGGCTGCCCGACGTGGTGGCGCGCAGGGCCGGGCCGAGCCTTGCGGCCAGCACCGCGGCGGCCGCGTTGCTCGCCTCCGGCGATCCGGCGTCGGCCAAGATGGCCACCACGTCGCCGTTGGTGGCGCCCGCATCGGGCGTCCTGACGGTCAGCATTCCATTGAACTCCGCCGTCGGCGGCGCAGCGACATCCAGGTTTACGGTCTCCACCGGCGGCCCCGACAAAGTGTCGTTGCAGGTGTACACGAGAGGCCACAGCTGCATCTCGCGACAGGCGTCGGCCGCGAGCCGGACAAGCGGCGCGGGCACGACGTGACGCTCGATCAGCGTGCCCGTGGCTGGCGTCAGGAGCACGGCACCGTTGTAGTTGATCGACGTGGTCATGCGCGAGCCCGTAGTCTCGCGCAGTTTCTCGAGCACCAGCTGCGAGCCGGCGACGGTCCGGCCGCTCGCGGTCGAGAAGGGGACGCCCAGGTGCTTCAGCTTGCGCAGCTGCTCGGAGACGTTTCCGAACTCGTGCTGGCCCGAGGAGATGAGCGTTCCGTCGATGTCCATGAGGACCAGCCTTATGCGGCGGAGCTTGGCTTCCAGGTCCAGGCTGGGGCGCGTCATCTGCTTTTTCCCTTCGTCGACACATCGCACCAGTAGATGCGATGCCAGGCCTCACGCGTCCTCTGCGACCGGTCCGAGGAGTAGGCGCGCACGCGCCGGTCCTCGAACCGGACCTCGCCCCGGCGCCGGAGCGACTCGACGATCCGGTCGTGAGGGATGATCCCCTCCGTCGTATAGTGCACCATAATGTGCTTGGCGTTACTCGCGTCGCACAATTGCGACAGGGCGTCCCCAGCCTGGGTCGTGCGGTAGAAGGGCGAGCGGCTGCCCCGGGTCCTAGGCACGCCGCTCCTACCGAACGCCTCCGGGGAATCGCCGCGCGCTAGCGTCTCCGGCAGGTGATAGTAGCAGGAGTAGTCCCTCTGGTTGTAGGGGGGATCCAGGTAAAGGACGTCCGCCTTGGACCGACGGACCACTTCCAGCGCGTCGGCGTTGTGGCAGCCACCACTCGAGCCCATCGCGGTGATCGGCGGCGCGAGCAGCACCAGCCGCTTCAGCGCCTTCCGTCCCAAGGATTTCAAGTGAGCGTAGTAGGTGCCCGCCGTGTTCGCGACTCGATCGGCCGCTAGGATCAGCGCGGCGCGGAGGTAGGCCTCCTCGCGATCGTCAATCAGGCCGAGCGCTTGCCATTCGGAGATTTCCGTGGCGACGGCGTCGATCATGCCTGCGTTCTGGTCGGAGAAGAAGAGCCGGCCGGCGGCGCCGGACTGGGAGAACTCCCGACGGATGTAGCCGTCGGCGGGCTCCAGCTCCTGCAGGTGGGCCCGGACGGCGTCCGCGGGCAGGCCGGCGTCGACCGCAGCTACGCGACCCGACGCGACGAGCGCCTCGAATGGCGGCGGGGCGTCGAACCCAAGCGTTGCAATTTGCAGCACGTGGCTGACGCGCAGCAGGTCCCCGGTCTCCACGCGCATGCCTCGAGCCTTGAAGTGGCGGGCGACGGTGCATGTGCCCGCGAACGGGTCGCACAGCGATACGGCGGCCGAAGCCCGCTCCGCCACCAGCTCCGTTATCCAGGGAATTGTGGCGGCTTTCGATCCTATGTAGCGCATTCTTCAGCTCGGCCTGCTCAAGCGGGCCGCCGTCGGTCGATAGACCTCCGGGACCTCAATGCCCTAATTCCGCAAGGCGCGTATACCTGAACATCCGACTGCTCCCCGGCGCGAACGATAGCGCTTCGAGCGAAGCCGGCACAGCCGCTAAATGATGCTTTGTTGCGATGCAGCAGTCCATATCAAAGCTGATGCCGCTCTCCAGCTTTCGTCGCTTCTATCCGTTGCGCTCTCGGCAGCTCGTGCACTCGAAAATACGGCGGTAGACAGCTCGCGCCCGAACAGCGGGGGCAACCTGAATCAACGCTTTGCTTCGGGCAACAGAAGTTGGCCGCTGAGCGACCGCAATTAGGTCAAGGAAGACGGACCGGGCAATCCGATCCAAGGTATCGCAAAACGCAGACCCAGCCGCGGGGGGGCCCGGGCGCCGGCGCGGGGCGCGGGCGCCGCGCCGCCCCCCCCCC
>CAXTWJ010000047.1:0-1338 GCA_964247925.1 uncultured Sphingomonas sp. | reverse complement strand
ATCCCTTCCAACGGTCGCCAAAACCGCCCCCCCCCCCCCCCCCGCGGGGGTCTGCGGGGGGGGCGCAGGTCCTCGACCGTCACGCCCCGCATCTGGTGGAGCGTCTGGGAGTTGCCCATCGTGAACAGCTCAGGAATTATGCGTCTGTACCGAAGGATGTTCAAGTGACCACGCTCATTTCCTGGATCTCCGTCGATAGCCGCGGACCAAGCGCGATCTACGTGGTCGCCGACAGTCGCATCACGTGGGGCTCGCAGACGCGCCGATGGGACAGCGGTCGAAAGGTCTTCGCGGCGTCGACCTCAGACGTCTTTGGCTATTGCGGTGACGTGCTGTTTCCGTCTCTGGTCCTCGGCCAAGTTGTCGACTTGGTCGCTCGTGGCCTGCTCTGGGCCGGTAACACTGACCCCGATGAGCGCCATGCGGTTGTCGTGGAATACCTGCGAACCGCCTTAGCCCGCCGTCAAAATGCGCCGGATCAAGCCTTCACGGTTGTGCACGCCGCAAGGCGGGGGTCTGGTATGAAGAGCGAGTTCCTGGCCTGGCGTACGGATTACGCGCCCGGCGCGCGAGGATGGACGGACACACCCCTGCACGCCGCGGAACACGGTAGATCACATGTAGTGGTCACTCTTGGCAGTGGCAGCGAGCCACTCAACCGGGAGATCGAGAACTGGAGAGTTTCTCCGCAAGGAGGAACGGCGCGCTCACTTTTTAGCGCCTTCTGCGATGCCCTCGAGGTGGGGGCAGATCCTCTTACGGGAGGCGTGCCGCAAATCGTATCGGTCGATCGGATGTCGCAGGGCAAGCTTCTCGGCTTTGTTGCCGACGGACAGCGGTACATCCATGGCTCGCCGATCGGCTATTCGGCCGCCCAGGAGTCGATCGAGTGGGTTGATCGACTCTTCAACCGCATTTCGCCCGCGACGCTGGAGCGGCTCTCCGGCGCACAGCGCCAGGTCCGTGTCGCGGCTCCGCCCCCCGGCGGTCTGCGGAGTTTCTTGCGCTCTTTCGGTAGGCACGAGTAGCGGCAGAAAGGCGCTCCCAGGCGATGTGGACGGGAGGCTTACCGGTGCATTGCTGAGCGCTTTCCACCCAGCCGTGCCGTTCAGGCATCGCCATGCGGCGATCCGGAATCAAGTGTTGGCTGAGATGAATGGGTGACCGGTTTCCGGCAGCGCTTTAGTCGCTCTCGATGACCGCATATGGGTCGACTTGCCACATCGCAGACGTCAGACCTGGTCCAGCTGTTCGGACTCGGCCGTGAACCGTTTGCACGCGACAGCTGGCGGAACGGCTCAGCTCGGAAGGAGCGTCACCAAGCGGCGGTACTCGGCT
>CAXTWJ010000046.1:0-12436 GCA_964247925.1 uncultured Sphingomonas sp. | reverse complement strand
GGCCCGATGGCGGAGTGGTGACGCAGAGGACTGCAAATCCTTGCACCCGGGTTCGATTCCCGGTCGGGCCTCCATCGAATGCGATCGCGAGCGATCAGAACTGTATTGCACCGCTAAGACAGCTGTGCGACAGGTGAGGCATGATGGGCGGGGCACGATGACCAGTTTCGATCCGATCGCGACGCGCGCCATGCGCCACGCCATGGTCACGAGCCAGCTCCGGACCAACGCCGTCTCCGACAGCCGGGTCGTCGCCGCGATGGCGAGCATCCCGCGCGAGGACTTCCTCCCCGCCGACGCCCGGCGCCTCGCCTATCGCGATACGGCCATTCCGGTCGGGGCCGGCCGCGCGGTCAACACGCCCATGGCGACCGGTCGCCTGCTGACCGCGGCCGAGCTGGAACCGACCGCCCGCGTGCTGCTGAGCGGCGCGGCGGGCGGCTACACGGCGGCGGTGCTGGCCCAGCTGGTTGGCGGCGTGACGGCGGTGGAGAGCGACGCGGCGCTGCTCGCGGTCGCGCGCGAGGCCCTGGCCGATGTCGCGAACGTCATGCTGGTCGATGCGCCGCTGACCGACGGCGCGCCGGCCAAGCCGCCGTACGACGTCCTCCTGATCGACGGCGCGGTGGAGCAGGTGCCGCCCGCGCTGCTGGCGCAGGTGCGCGACGGCGGGCGCGTCGTGTCCGGCCTCCTGGAGCATGGCGTCACCCGACTCGCGGCGGGGCGCAAGACGTCGGGCGGATTCGGGCTGATCCCGTTCGCGGATGGAGAGTGCGTCGTGCTGCCCGGCTTTGCGGCCCCTTCCGGCTTTCGCTTCTAGGATCACCATGCGCGCTCAGCTTGCCCGTCTGCTCCTGCTCGGGGCGCTGCTGCCGATCGCGCCCGCGCGCGCGGACACGCTGCGCGACGCGCTGGTGAAGGCATACCAGACCAACCCGACGATCACCGGCCAGCGCGCGGCGCAGCGGGCGACGGACGAGGGTGTGCCGATCGCGCGTGCTGCGGGCCTGCCCTCGGTGACCGCGAACGGCGGCTATGTCGAGAACGCCATCCGTTCCACCAACAGCTTTACCTCGCCCCAGCGTCAGGTGACGGGCAACACGCAGCTGAGCGTGCCGCTGTACCTGGGCGGCGCGGTGCGCAACTCGGTCGCGGCGGCGGAAACGCGTGTCGAAGCCGGTCGCGCGACGCTGCGCGGCACGGAGGCCGACCTCTTCACCGGCGTCGTCACGGCCTATCTGAACGTGATGCGCGACGAGGCGATCGTGAGCCTCAACCAGCAGAACGTCCGCGTGCTGGAGGTAAACCTGCGCGCCAGCCGCGACCGTTTCCAGGTGGGCGACCTGACCCGCACCGATGTCGCGCAATCGGAGGCACGGCTGTCCATCGCGCGTTCGCAGCTCCAGTCGGCGCAGGCGCAGCTGATCTCCAGCCGCGAGGATTACATCCGGGTGGTCGGCTCGCCCCCGGGCCAGCTCGCCGATCCGCCCGCGCTGCCCCACTTGCCCGCCAATGCCGACGCGGCCGTGACGGAGGCGTTGCGCAATAACCCCGTGCTGCTCGCCGCCTCCAAGCAGCGCGACGCGACGCGCTATGACGTGGGCGTCGCGCGGGCCTCGCGCCTGCCACAGGTCAGCGCGGTGGTCGGCGGTAACTATTACAACTATCTCGGCTCGCTCGGCTCCGGCACGGGGGTGCGCGTCGGGCAGAACGGAACATCGGCGACGGTCGGCCTGGCGTTGAACGTGCCCATCTTTCAGGGTGGCCGCCCGGCGGCACAGGTCCGCCAGGCCGAGGCGCTGCGCAGCCAGGCGATCGAGGCGGTGACGGAAACGGAGCGCGGCGTGGTCGCGCAGACCCGCTCGTCCTTCGCGATCTATCGCTCGGCGCAGGAGGTGATCGCCTCCTCCGAACAGGCGGTCAGCGCCAACAAGCTGAGCCTGGAGGGCGTGCGCGCGGAGAACTCGGTCGGCACGCGCACCATCCTCGACATCCTGAACGCCGAACAGGAGCTGCTCAACAGCCAGGTGACGTTGGTGAGCGCCAGGCGGGACGCTTATGTCGCGGGGTTTGCATTGCTGGCAGCAATGGGCGACGCGGAGGCGCGCGACCTGGGGCTGGACGGCGGGCCGCTCTACGATCCCGTCGAGAACTATGATCGCGTGCGCCACCGCCTCGGCGATTTCGGCGGCGATGGCGAGCCCGCGGCGGTGGCGACGCGCACGACGGACACCCCGCTGCAGGACGCGACGGTCGGCAGGCCGCTCGACCCCCTGCTCGACACGCCCGTTGACAGCAGGCCCAATCTGACCACAGGTTCCCAATCGCCGGACCGCAAATAGGCGAGCCGGCTGGGGGTAAGTGCTGGGGCCGTATATGGGTGATCTGAGCGCCGAGCCGTCGATGGAGGATATCCTGTCCTCCATCAAGCGCATCATCGCCGAGGAGGGCGAAGGCGCAAGCCCGCGCGCGCGCCGCGCCTCGTCGCGGGCCGCGCCGGCTCCCGCGCTCGCGCCGCCGCCCCGGCCCGCCGCCCCAGCCCACCACGTGCTGGGGCTGCGCGCTCCGCGGCGGGCGGGTTCCGGGTCGGCGGCAGGCATCGGATCGCTCAGCTCCAGCACCTCGTTGTCATGGTCGTCGGGCCGCGCCGGCGCCCCGTCCCGAGCCGGCCCGCGCCACGCCTGCCGCGGAGCAGCCCGCTCCCGAACGGATCGTGTCGCAGGAAGCGGTGGCCGCCAGCCGTGGCTCGCTGGAGGCGTTGAGCCGGATGCTGGTCAAGCCCGAGCCGGGCAATGACGGCACGCTGGAGGGGCTGGTGCGCGACATGCTCCGTCCCATGCTGCGCGACTGGCTCGACGCGCATCTGCCCGACATGGTCGAGCAGATGGTCGCGCGCGAGATCAAGCGGATCGCGGGCCAGGCCGCCTGATCCCGTCAGCGCTGCCGATTGAAGCGTTAACCCGCTTCTGCTTTACCGTGCAGCCATGAACCGCATCCTCGCCGCGAGCCTGCTCGCCTCCGCCGCCCTGTCGGGGTCGACCGTCGCCCGTCAGCTCACCATCGCCGACGTGACGATGCTGAGCCGCGTCGGCCAGCCGACGGTCAGCGCCGACGGGCACTGGATGGTATGGGCGCAGCGCGAGACCGATCTGTCCGCCGATCGGGGCCGCTACGACCTGTACCGCCTCGATCTGTCGAAGCGCGGCGCCAGGCCGGTCAAGCTCGCGGCCGAGCCGGACGTCAACGAGAACGATCCGCAGATCGTCGGCGCGACCGTGTACTACTCGTCGGACAAGGGCGGCGACGCCGCGATCTGGTCGATGCCCGTGACCGGCGGCGAGGCCCGCAAGCTGACCGGCTTCCAGGGCGGTTTCGGCGGCTTCAAGGTCGCGCCGACCGGCGATCGCATCCTGGTCTGGGCGGACCGCAAGCCGGGCGCGCCGAGCCTGACGCCCGCGCAGGCGAAAAAGGATCCCGACGCCGGGCAGGGCCGCACCTATGACCAGCTGTTCGTGCGCCACTGGGACAGCTGGACCGACGGCACGCGCTCGCAGCTGTTCGTGCTGCCGCTGACGGCGCAGGGCGCGCCGGGCGACGGCGTCGCGATCGAGCACGGCCTGATCGGCGACACGCCCTCGAAGCCGCAGGGCGGGGGCGAGGAACTGGCGTGGAGCGCCGACGGCCGGACCGTCTATTTCGCGCTCCGCGAGGCGGGGCGGATCGAGTCGCGGTCCACCACCCTCGACATCGTCTCGGCCCCGGCGGACGGCTCGGCCGCGCCGGTCGACCTGACGGACGCGAATGACGCGACCGACACGCTGCCCACCGTGTCGCCCGACGGCCGCACGCTCGCCTATGTCGCCATGAAGCGGCCGGGCTACGAGGCGGACCGGCAGGTGCTGATGCTGCGCGACCTCGCCAGCGGCACGACGCGCGCGATCACGCAAGGCTGGGACCGCTCGGTCGGCGCGATCTTTTGGGCGCCCGACTCGCGCAAGCTGTACGTCACCGCCGAGGACACGCAAGAGAACCCGCTCTGGTTTATCGATCCCGCGACGGGAAAGCCGACGCGGTTGACAGGGCAGGGCAACGTGTCGGCGGTCGCGGTCACGCCCAAGGGGGTCATCTTCGCGCAGAACTCGCTCACCGCGCCCGACGATTTCTACAGCATGACGGGGAAGGGCAAACCCGTCCGCCTGACCAGCGTCAACGCCGACAAGCTGGCCGGCATCGAGATGCCGACCGTGTCGCGCTTCTCCTTCGCCGGCGCGAACGGGGACACGGTGTGGGGCTATGCGGTCAGGCCCGCCGGCTCCCCCGGCAAGGTGCCGGTCGCCTTCATGGTGCATGGCGGGCCGCAGGGGTCGAGCAACAACAGCTGGTCATACCGCTGGAACCCGGCGGTGTTCGCCGGGGCCGGCTATGGCCTGGTCGCGGTCGATTTCCACGGCTCGACCGGCTACGGCCAGGCCTTCACCGACGCGATCCGCGCCAACTGGGGCGGCTGGCCGCTGGAGGACCTGCAGAAGGGGCTCGCCGCCGCGACCGCGAAGTTCGGCTGGCTCGACGGCGACCACGCCTGCGCGCTCGGCGCGTCTTATGGCGGCTACATGATGAACTGGATCGAGGGGCAATGGCCCGACCGGTTCAAGTGCATCGTCCAGCATGACGGCGTGTTCGACGCCCGCGCCATGGCGTACGAGACCGAGGAGCTGTGGTTCGACGAATGGGAGCATGGCGGCCACCCCTATTACGAGGACCCGCAGGCCTTCGAGCGGTGGAACCCGGTCAACCACGTCGCCCAGTGGAAGACGCCCATGCTCGTCATCACCGGCGAGAAGGATTTCCGCATTCCCTACACCCAGGGCTTGGCGACCTTTACCGCGCTCCAGCGTCGCGGCATCCCGTCACGCCTGCTGGTCAACCCGAACGAGAACCACTGGGTGCTCCACCCCAAGGAGAGCCGTCAATGGTATGGCGAGGTGCTCGGCTGGCTGGATCGCTGGACCGCCAAGGCGCCGCGCGCGGATATGCACGTCGCGCCGGACACGACGGCGGTGAAGTAATGCTTGGGATAGGATGGAGGCGCGCCTATGTCAGGGCCTGGAGACCAGCATGATCAAGCTCAAGCACGTCCGTCCCAGCGATCTTGCCACCAAGCGTGTTCGCGCTCCAGATGGCTCGGTGGTGCAGATGAAGGTGGTGCAGTCCGATAGCGCCACTTTGGCGGAAGATCTGCTGGCGGCGTTCCGATCCAACGTGCGACGCGTGAAGGCGGAGCAGCGGAAGCAGGATCGTGCCAGTCAGAACACCGCGCAGGCCTGAACGTCCCATATTCTGGATCGTCGCGGGTCCGAACGGCAGCGGCAAGAGCACCCTCTACAACCTGACCAGCCTTGAGGATTGGGGCGGCTCGGTCTGGATCATCAACCTCGACTGCTCACGGCCAAGATTGTCGAGAGCGAAGGCCTGCCACCGCAGGCAGCCAATCTGACGGCCGTTCAGCGCGTCGAGCACTGGCTTGATGCGTCGATCGCGACCTACCAGACGATCGGCGTCGAGACGGTTCTTTCCTCGGATAAATACCGCCGGCTCGTCAACGACGCGCATGAGCGCGGGTTCGAGGTCCGCATGATCTACGTCCTGCTCGACACCGTCGATCTGCAGCTCAAGCGGATCGGCCGCCGGGTGAGCGAAGGGGGTCACGACGTACCGGCCGACAAGGTCGCCGCGCGGCGGCTGCGCTCCTTCGCCAGTTCACATGGTTCGCGCGGCAAGTGGATCGCTGTTTCGTGTTCAACAATTCGTCCGGCGATCCCAACCTCGCTGGTGTCATGTCGCCGTCGGGGTTGGTGCGCGTCGGCCGGCTGCCGCGCGACTTCCTCGACGCGCTGCATGCGTCGGACTTGCCGGTGGTGACCTAGCGCGCTTGGCTTTTCATGGGTGGCGTCGCTACAGCCCACGGCATGGCCGAGCTTCCCAAAACCTTCGACCCCGCCCAGATCGAGTCCCGCTGGTATGCCCATTGGGAGAGCAACGGCCTGTTCCGCCCCGACCGGCCGGGCGCGGAGCCGTGGACGATCGTCAACCCGCCGCCCAACGTCACCGGCTCGCTCCACACCGGCCATGCGCTCGACAACACGCTGCAGGACATCCTGACGCGCCACGCGCGGCTGAAGGGCAAGGACGCGCTGTGGGTCGTCGGCACCGACCATGCCGGCATCGCCACGCAGATGGTCGTCGAGCGCAACCTGGCGCGCGACGGCGTGAAGCGCACCGACCTGTCGCGCGACGCCTTTATCGAGCGCGTATGGCGGTGGAAGGCGGAGTCGGGGGGCGAGATCACCCGGCAGCTCCGCCGGCTCGGCTGCACGATGGACTGGGCCAACGAGCGGTTCACGATGGACCCGGGCTTCTCCGCGGCGGTGACGCACGTGTTCGTGCAGCTCCACAAGGAGGGGCTGCTGTATCGGGACAAGCGGCTGGTCAACTGGGATCCGGGTCTGGGCACCGCGATCAGCGACCTGGAGGTCGAGACGCGCGAGGTGCAGGGCAAGTTTTGGCACTTGCGCTATCCGCTGGCCGACCCCGGCTCGGAGGCCGGGGCAGGCGGCCCGACTCATATCGAGGTCGCGACGACGCGGCCCGAGACGATGCTCGCCGACATGGCGGTCGCGGTGCATCCGGAGGACGAGCGCTACACCGCGCTGGTCGGCAGGCAGGTCCGGCTGCCGATCACCGGGCGGCTGATCCCGATCGTGGCCGACGAGCACGCCGACCCGGCGCTGGGGTCTGGCGCGGTGAAGATCACGCCGGGGCACGACTTCAACGATTTCGAGGTCGGCCGGCGTGCGGGGATCGAGGCCCGCGCGATGCTCAATATGCTCGACGCGCAGGCCCGCATCGCCCAGACCGCCGATGGTCTGATCCCCGCCGACCTGATCGGCCTCGACCGGTTCGAGGCGCGCGACCGCATCGTCGCGCTGCTCGAGGCGGAGGGCGCGCTGGTCCGCGTCGAGGATCGCGTGATCAACACGCCCTATGGCGACCGTTCGGGCGTGGTGATCGAGCCGTGGCTCACCGACCAGTGGTATGTCGATGCCAAGACGCTGGCGCAGCCCGCGATCGAGGCGGTGCGACAGGGCGCGATCAGGATCGTGCCGAAGACGTGGGAGAAGACCTTCTTCAACTGGATGGAAAACATCCAGCCCTGGTGCGTCTCGCGCCAGCTGTGGTGGGGGCATCGAATACCGGCTTGGTATGCCGATGATGAGCGCATCTTCGTCGCCGAAAGCGAAACGGAGGCGCGCGCGCAGGCGGGGGAGGGCGTGCGGCTGGTGCAGGACGACGACGTGCTCGACACGTGGTTCTCCAGCGCGCTGTGGCCGTTCGCGACGCTGGGGTGGCCGGAGCATCCGTTCGTCCCGAGCGAAGTCGAGGGACAGGCAGGGCAAGGTGCCTCGACTTCGCTCGGCACGAACGGTGAACAGAGCGACGATCTGCTAAACCGCAGGTCGCAACTTCACGGCCGCTACCCCAACGACGTGCTCGTCTCCGGGTTCGACATCCTGTTCTTCTGGGACGCGCGGATGATGATGCAGGGGCTGCACTTCATGGGTGATGTGCCGTTCCGCACGCTTTACCTGCACGGCCTGGTCCGCGCGGCGGACGGCGCGAAGATGTCCAAGTCGAAGGGCAACACCGTCGATCCGCTCGGGCTAGTCGACCGCTACGGCGCCGACGCGCTGCGCTTTTTCATGGCGGCGATGGAAAGCCAGGGCCGCGACATCAAGATGGATGAGCGCCGCGTCGAGGGCTATCGCAACTTCGCGACCAAGCTGTGGAACGCGGCCCGCTTCGCGCAGGCGAACGGGATCGGCGGTTCGACGACGCTGGAGCCACCCGCGGCGACGCTGCCCGTCAATCAGTGGGTGATCGCCGAGTGCGTGGGGATGATCCTGGAGATCGATCTCGCGCTCGCCGACTATCGGTTCGATGCGGCGGCGAACGCGGTCTATCAGTTCGTGTGGAGCCGGTTCTGCGACTGGTATCTGGAGCTGATCAAGCCTTTGCTGTCGCCTATAGGAGAGCCGGGTCAGGATCGTTTGGCCGTCAATATTGCGCGTGAGGCTGTTGAAGCGCGTGTTGTAGCCGGCTGGGTGCTGGATCAGGTTCTGGTCGTCCTTCATCCCTTTATGCCATTCATTACGGAGGAGCTGTGGCACGCGCTGGCATCACGCGATCACGAGCTGATCGTGTCCAATTGGCCGCAAGCTGACGCCTACGCGATAGACCCGGATGCGGCGGTGGAGATCGAGTGGCTGATCCGTTTAGTCAGCGAGGTGCGAACTGCGCGGACCGAGCTAAATGTCCCGCCGGGCGCGCGACTTGATATGCTGGTCGAGAACGCAACCTCGACCACTTTGGAATGGATTGGACGCCAAGCTTCAGCACTCCGGCGATTGGCCCGTTTGGGCCATCTCGAGGCTGCCAATTTGCCAATCAGAACAGAGGTGGTGATCCAAGGTGCCGAAGGGGCGCTTGTGCAACGCTCGGCCGCCGAACGAATAGGAGAGGGCATCGGAACGGCGCAAGTCGTCGTAGGTGAAGCCACTTACGTTTTACTGGTAGGCGAGCATATAGACCTTGCCACCGAGCGAGCGCGCCTCGCCAAGGCAATCGCTGCGGCCGAGAAGGAACGCGACGGCCTTGCCGCGCGGCTCGGCAACCCGAGCTTCACCGAGCGCGCCAAGCCTGACGCGGTCGAGAAGGCCCGCGCCGACCATGCCGAGCGCGCCGCCGAGGCGGAGCGTCTCCGCGCGGCGCTGGGGCGGTTGGGGTGAAGTCAAGTTCGCGAGAGCCAACCCACGCAGAGCTTGGGTGCGCGTGGATGTTCGTCATCTTGGCTCTGCTCGTCTGGGCAGGTCTGACGTGGACTGGTTACGACCTCTATCGCCTGACCAGAGCCCGTGTACCTGACTCACCTTATTTACAGGGGCAGCTTGTCGGTTATGTGCTCCTGCCGCTCATCATCACAGCCGTGGCCGGTATGCTCGCCGTGCTGCTTCGACTCGCGTCTCGATGGGGCAATTGGATTGGGGCGCTTGGCTTCGTTCTTCTCGTCGCAGTGCTGCCCTTCCTGTCCAGCTATACCGGCGGGGTCTGAGCGATGACGACCCGCCCCGGCCGGCGCGATCTCACCACCGGCCCGATCGCGTCGGCGCTGCTCGTCTTCGCGCTGCCGACGCTCGCGTCCAACGTGCTGCAATCGCTCAACGGCTCGATCAACGCGATCTGGGTCGGCCGGTATCTGGGCGAGAGCGCGATCGCGGCGACGTCCAACGCCAACATCATCATGTTCCTGATGTTCGGCGCGGTGTTCGGCTTCGGCATGGCCGCGACAATCCTGGTCGGGCAGAGCTGGGGGCGGCGCGACATCGAGGGTGCGCGGCGCGCGTTCGGCTCCGCCATCGGGCTGGTGCTGGGCGCGTCGCTGGTGGTCGGCGCGGCGGGCTGGCTGTTCGCGCCCGAGATCCTCACCGTCCTCAAGACGCCCGGGCCGGCGATGCCGCTGGCGCTCACCTATCTGCGCGTCATCTTCCTGGGCCTGCCCGCGTCGATGCTGACCGTGCTGATGATGATGGGCCTGCGCGGCACCGGCGACTCGATCACGCCGCTGATCTTCTCGGGCTTGAGCGTCGTGCTGGACTCGGGCCTCAACCCGGTGTTCATCGAAGGGCTGGGGCCGGCGCCGCGGCTGGGCATCGCGGGGTCGGCGGTGGCGACGCTGATCGCCAACGCGGTGGCGCTGGCGGGGCTGGTCGGCTGGATCGCGTGGCGCGACCTGCCGCTGCGACTGCGCGGGCGCGACCTGCGCTTCCTGATCCCCGAGCGCGCGCTGGCGCGGACGATCGTCGCCAAGGGCCTGCCGATCGGGGCGCAGATGCTGGTCATCTCCACCGCCGCGCTGGCCATGGTCGGGATCGTCAACCGCGAGGGCGTCGCGACCGCCGCCGCATTTGGCATCACGCAGCAGCTCTGGGCCTATGTGCAGATGCCCGCGCTCGCGATCGGCGCGGCGGTCAGCGCGATGGCGGCGCAGAACGTCGGCGCCGGCAGGTGGGACCGGGTGGGCCGGATCACGCGCGCGGGCCTGCTCTACAATGTCGTGATGACGGGCCTGCTGGTCGTGGCGGTGTTGTGGTTCGACCGCACGGTGCTGGGCTGGTTCCAGCTCGGCCCGGACGCGCTGCCGATCGCCAGCCGCATCGGGCTGATCGCGACCTGGGGCTTCGTGCTGTTCGGCGCGACCATGGTGCTGTTCGGCGTCGTGCGCGCGAACGGCGCCGTGCTGGGGCCGCTCGTGATCCTGTTCGTGTCGATGTTCCCGGTCCGGCTCGGGCTGGCAGTCGCGCTGCGCCCGTGGCTGGGCGTCGATGCCTTGTGGTGGAGCTTTCCCGCCGGCTCGGCCGCGAACCTGGGCATGGCGGCGTTGTTCTACCGTCACGGCGGCTGGCGCCGGGGCAGCATGGCGGTCCCGCCCGAGGCGGAGCAGGAGAGCCAGGCGACGATGGAGCCGGCAGGGACGCTGCGCGCGACGAGCTAGTCCCGTCGCTGGCTTGCGCGCGCCGGCCCCCGCGCGCAGAGCGGCGCCATGTCGTCCTACCCCGCCGTCCGCCTCCGCCGTACCCGCGCCGCCGCCTGGAGCCGCCGCCTTCATGCCGAGACGGTGGTGACGCCCGCCGACCTGATCTGGCCGCTGTTCATCACCGCGGGCGAGGCGGAAGAGCCGATCGCGAGCTTGCCCGGCGTGTCGCGCTGGCCGGTCGCGGGCATCGTCGCGCAGGCGCGTCGCGCGCGCGAACTGGGCATCCCCTGCATCGCCATCTTCCCGAACACCCCGCCCGCGCTGAAGACCGAGGACGGGCGCGAGGCGCTGAACCCCGACAATCTGATGTGCCGGGCGATCCGCGCGCTGAAGGACGCGGTGCCGGAGATCGGCGTGCTGACCGACGTCGCGCTCGACCCTTACACCACGCATGGCCATGACGGGCTGGTCAATGCCGCCGGCTATGTGGTCAACGATCCGACCGCCGAACTGCTGGTCGGCCAGGCGCTCAATCAGGCGAACGCCGGCGCCGACATCATCGCGCCATCGGACATGATGGACGGTCGCGTCGGCCTGATCCGCGCCGCGCTGGAGCGGGACGGCCACCCCAACGTCCAGATCATGTCCTATGCCGCCAAATACGCCAGCGGCTTCTACGGCCCGTTCCGCGACGCGGTTGGCAGCCGCGGGCTGCTCAAGGGCGACAAGAAGACATACCAGATGGACGCCGGCAACGCCGAAGAAGCACTGCGCGAGGTCGCGCTCGACCTGGCGGAGGGCGCGGACAGCGTCATGGTCAAGCCGGGCCTGCCCTATCTCGACATCATTACGCGCGTGAAGGATCGGTTCGCCGTGCCCGTCTTCGCCTACCAGGTGTCGGGCGAGTATGCGATGATCGAGGCCGCCGTCGCCGCCGGTGCCGGCGAGCGCGACGCGCTGGTGCTGGAGACGCTGACCGCGTTCAAGCGCGCCGGCTGCTCGGGCGTGCTGACCTACCACGCCCCGCGCGCGGCCGAGCTGCTGGGGTGATCGAGACCGAGCGGCTGCGCCTGCGCGCGTGGCGGCCGACCGACGCCGTCGCGCTGCACTCGATCCGCTGCGACCCGCGCGTTGCGGCGACGCTGGGCGCTCCTCCCTCGCTGGCGCGGTGCGAAGGGACAGTCGAGCGGCAGGCCGGGCACCTCGTCCGCCATGGCTATTGCTTCTGGGCCGCCGAGCGACGGGACGACGAGCGCATGGTCGGGTGGTGCGGGCTGCAGCCTGGCAAGCCGCCCATCGAAGGCGAGGTCGAGATCGGCTGGACCCTGGCCTCCGATCTGTGGGGCCGAGGGCTGGCGACGGAAGCCGCCGACGCGGTGCTTGGCTGGGCGTGGGCCAACACGGACCTGCCGCGCATCACGGCGATCACCGCGGAGGTGAACGCCCGCAGTCGCGCGCTGATGGATCGGCTCGGCATGATGCGATGCCCCGACCGCGACTTCGATCATCCCGACCTGTCCGACGGCGACCCGCTACGTCGCCATGTGACTTACGCCATCGCGCGGTCTCAAGGCGTTGGCACCCTCGCGCCCAGCGCCGTGATCCGCGCCGACTCACGCTCGGCCTCCTTGCCCACGCGGTCGCGTACGTCATCCAGCGTGGCATAGGCGGTGCCGACCGCAGCGACGCGATCCCGCCCGAGATCGTCCAGCTCGGTCGTCAGCCCGCCCAGCTGAGCGCGCCAGTCGTCCAGCGCCGCCAGCGCGCTCTGCGCCGCGATCCACGCGTCGCTTCCCGCCGTGCGCGCGCCCGCGGCGGCGGTGGCCCGCGCCGCCCTGGCCTCCGCCG
>CAXTWJ010000045.1:0-12492 GCA_964247925.1 uncultured Sphingomonas sp. | reverse complement strand
CTCGCGCGCGCCGGAGCGGTAGGCGCCGCGCCCGGCGAGCAGCACCGGCCGCTTCGCCGCGCGCAGCAGGGCGGCGACGCGGGCAACGTCGTCCTGCGGCGGCACGACGGTCACCGCCTCGACATGCGACAGGCGCTTGGGCGCGTAGGCCCAGTCGGCGGGCATCGCCGCGTCCTGGTCGACCACGCCCAGCGCGAGCGGCCCGCGCGACTGGCGCAGCCGCCGGAACGCCAGCGCGATGTCGGTGCTGAGCGAGGCGGGGGAGCGGATCACGTCCCACGCGCCGATCGTCGCCTCGATCAACGGTGCCTGGTCGTAGTTCTGGTTGAGCTGGCGGTTGGGCAGCGCATAGTCGTAGCGGCTGTTCGACAGGCTGTACGGGAACAGCACCAGGACGGGCGAGGCGCCCATCCGCGCCGCCAGCATCGCCGCGCTGGCGTTGGCGAGGCCCGGATGGCTGTCGACCAGCGCGACGCCGACCTTGCCGGTCGCGCGGGCATCGCCGTCGGCCCTGCCGACCGCGCCCTCCTCGTGCCGCCCCTTGACGAAGCGGCTGGCGCTATGGTCGGCCATCTGCGCGGCGAGCAGGTCGACGCCGCCGCCGATCAGGCCGAACACCGTGTCGACGCCCTCGGCGATCAGCGCCGCGACGATGGCTTCGCTCGCCTTCATGCCGACCAGCCGCCAGCAGCTTCGTTACCGGATGACGACCGCGCCATTCAGAGCTCCCACTCCACGAAGAAGAGGTGGCTCTCGTTGAGGAGACCCCAGCTCTGCTGCCACATCCCGTCGCGGCGTAGCGTCGACGCGGCTGGCGGTAGCGTGGCGGCGACCGACGCGGACCCCAGCCCGGCGAGCACGTCGCGCCGCCCCGGCGATGCGGGGTTGATGCGCTCCTCAGACCTGGGGCGGAACATGCCAGATCCCTTCCGCCCCGCGCGTCCAGCGGACGAACGTCGCGCCGCCGACCGAGGACAAGTAGCCGTCGCCGTCGCCGATGGTCGAGGCGCGGCAGACATAGCCGCTCTTGCGCAGCGCCGTCCGCGTCGGCGGCCCCAGCACCAGGTCGCCCTCGACGACGTAGAGCTCGTCGCCGCCGGGCCTGGTGACCGCCGGCCCCCGCGTTTGCCACCCGGCGGGCACCCGCATCAGCCACGTCGTCCAGCCGTCGTCGCGATCCTCGCCCAGGCGCTTGGCCTCCAGGCCGGTCTCGCCGCCGCCGCGCGAGCGCAGCGGCAGCCAAGGCAGGTCGTCGAGCTGCAGGTTGCGGGTCCCGATCGACCGCGACGCGGGGGCGAACCCGCATTGTCCGTCCCAATCCTGCGGAAAGTTTTCCAGCTGCACGACCGGCTGGGTGCCGCTGCGCATCAGCATCGTCACCATGCCATTGTCCTTCTCGACGAAGAAGTTGGTGACGTGCTTCCAGAAGGGCGGATGATTCAGATAGCCGGGCGCGGCGATCTTGTAGACGTTGCCGAAATTCATCGTTCCTGACAGGAAGAAGATCTCCTCGTGCAGCGTGTGGTATTCGAACTGGTTCGGCTTCCCCCAGGGCTGGGTCCAGCCCGCCGGCCAGAACAGCAGCGAGATGCCCGACTTGGCGTTCTTCATGTCGCCCTCGCCCCCGGGCGGCGTATACGGGTATGACCAGGTCGGACCCTTGGGGCTGAGCTTACGTTCAAGCGCCAGCAGATGGACCGGCGGAGACTCGTAGCGATGCATCTCGTCTGACCTCCTGTCTCGGCAATCAGAAATTGTAGTTCGCGCGAATACCGAAAACCCGCTTGTCGGGAAAGCCGATCGTCAACGCTTGGGTGAAGATGCTCGCGCTCTGACCGACCGACGGCAAGACGTAATGCTGGGATAGGCCGAACGAGGGTATCGTGCGATCATCAAAGACGTTCTCGACGAAGAACTCCAACCCGAGTTGCTTCGATTGCAGCCCGACGCGGACATTGACCTTGTTCGCCGCGCCGGACCGGATGCTATTGAGCTGCTCTGCGAAGATGTTGCCACGATAGCTGTAGTCCGCCAAGGTATACCAGTCGAACGCGCCGCTGAACTTGTCGGTGTACCGCGCGCTGAAGCTACCGGTATATTCCGCGACGTTGGGCAACCGGTTGCCGATGTCCGCCGTCGTGCTGCCCGCATAGGTGGCGCAGAAGGCGCAGCGATCGACGGTGATCTCGATATCGTTCCAGGCGAACGAACCGTCCAGGCGCAAGTGCTCGGTCGCGACGACCTGGCCTTCCAGTTCGATGCCGCGGATCTTGGTCTTGCCGTCGTTGCTGAGAAACGTCAGCGGAATGAAGGCGTTGCCGTCATTGTAGGGGATGGACGCGCTCGGGATCTGCTGGCCGTCCACATTGCCGAAATAGCCGACCAGCGAGCCGCTGATCCGGCCGTTCAACACCGAGCCCTTGATCCCGGCCTCATATTGCTTGAGCACCTGCTCCTTCACATTGAGTTCGGCGCCCGCCGCTGTGAGCAGGGCGACCGCCGCTGAGGGGAGCGATCTGAGGTTCGTATTGAAGTTACCAGGGACGAAGCCCTTGGCGTAGTTGGCGAAGACCATGATCCTCGGCGTCGCCTGATACTGGATCGTGAGTCGCGGCGCGAAATTGGTGAAGGTGCCCCGAATGTCCTTGGTCGGATCGAGGATTTGCTTGCCGACGTTTCCCTGGATGGCATTGATCGTAGCGGCGGGCTTGCTAGGCGTGTTGTGGATTTTGTCCCACTGGTACCGGCCCTCGGCGCTGAGCGTCAGGCCAGACAGAATCTCGAACGTGACGCCACCAAAGACCGAGTAGGTGTTCGCTTCCGAGAGCGATCCACCGTTAGAGAACGAAGCCGGCAACTGTGGCAGATCGCCGGACGATCCGGACGCGAAATTATACAGATTGACGTAGTTGACACCCAGGATACCCCGCAATCGCCGGGTCTGATCGGTGGTCAGGCGTGCCTCGGCGGAGGTCGTTTTTGCCTGAGTCGCCGAATAGAACAGCGCTTGACCAAACGGCCGTCCACATCCCGCCGCGATCTGGCACGGGAAGAACGTCGAGTTCTCTGAAATCTCGCCGACATTTTCACTACGGTAGTTGCTGTGCGCCACGATCGTATTGAAGCTGACCGGCCCAAAGTCGTAGTCCAGGATGCCGTTGATCTGCAGAGCGCGCGACGCGAGGCCGATATGATCGATGAACGACCCGTCGCCGAACGACGTGAACCTGTCCACGATCTGTCGCTGGAATTGGGCATCGTACACCGCCGGCACGCCGCGCGTGGCGACCGCCCGATCGACAGACGGCGTGCCGCAGTAGAACAGCGGCGATGTGGGCGTCAGGCGGCAGTTGCCGTCGGTGCGCAACACCAGCTGGCCGCCATAGGCCGGGCCGTCGTCGATGCTGGTGTAATCGGCGAAGACCTTGACAGACATATTGTCGACGGGTTTGGCGTAGATAGTGCCGGAGAATTCCGTGGTGTTTCGCTCACCGAGCCGGGTCCCCCGCGCCGCTTCGCGATATTCACCTCCGAAATGATCCTTGTGCGCCGCAACCCGAACGAGCAGCTTGTCCGCGATGATCGGCCCTTCAACCGATGCGTCGCCGATCAGGGTGCCATAGCTTTGCGCCTGGGCGGACACGCGGCCGCTCCATTCATTCGTCGGGGTTTTGGTGACGATATTGATGGCGCCCGCAAAAGTATTTCTGCCGAAATAGGCCGTTTGCGGCCCCTTCAGGATTTCAACGCGTTCGGCGTTGAGGAAGGAGTCGATGCGGCCGTTCGCATAAGGTGCGCCATCGACGAATAGAAACGCCGCGCCGGGGATGTTCAATCCACGGATGACATAGTTCGCGCTCGCGTTGGAGCGTGTCTGCCCATAGAACGTTGTAGTTTCCGGGAATTGGAAACCCGGTATGATCCGCGACAGTTCGCGGAAGTCGCGAATGTTGCGGCGCTCGAGCGACTCGGCCGTGACGGCCGTGATGCCCAACGGCACTTTGAGCAGTGACTCGGACCGCTTGCGCGCGGTCACGGTGATGTCCCCGAGCGTGTCCGTCGCAACGGGCGCCGCATTGGACGAGTCCTTCGCTTGCGGGGCTGGCGCGACCGAGCCGGCGACGTCAACCTGACCGGATGTGGCCTGTGCGGAGAGGTTCTGTGCAGGCCCGGTTTGGCCGGGGTCGTTCCGCGCTGGAGCGGGGGTCGCGGGTGGCGCGGTCTGCGCGCCGGCCGTTGCCGCGGTGAGCGCCATCGGGATCGCCGCTCCAGTGAGCAGGGTCCGCGTCAGGGTCGATCGAGACATCTCATCCCCACCTTGATCTGCGTTAGTCTGGCCCGGGACGAGCCGCGCCAAGCTGATGTCCAGCCAGGTCTTGTTGTTGTCACACAACCGAAACCGAGTCAAATCTACTCACATGGATGGACGTGCTGTCCATAGGTGTGAACGTCATCCAATCAGGCCACAAGCGAGCGAGAGCCCCCCCACACAGTAATTCTTGCTTGTTTTGTAATAACTTGAACAGTGCTGCCGTGGATGATCGCGGTCATCAAACCAGGCAAGAACGCCAATGGCGGTTTTTCCCACGGTGCCCGGCGCTTGACGCTTCGAGGGCATACCGCTCCGGCATAAGTGATATAATCGGGGCAGCAGTTCCACGATCGGTCGACCTGCTGAATTGTCATCGGGGACGTCACGAACCGTCCTGTCCACGGGAGGACCAAGATGCCCTCACACCGGCCAATCGGCATTTGGAGAAGCTCGGCACTCGCCTGTCGCGGCGCGGCGCTGCTGAGCTGCGCGTTGGCGACCGTCGCCGCTGGTGCATCATCCCCCTATCCGGAGGCGGAGGCGTGGTTCATCGGCACTTGGGCGGTCGCCTGCGACAGCACGGTCGGGAGGGACAATCCGCTGGTGATCGTGTTTCGCGGCCCCGACGGTACGGGCCTATTGATGACCTTGGTGACCCGTCAGGCCGCCGGACTGACCACGTCGCTCACCCGCGTGATCGTCAAAGGCCCTATCGTGGACGGTCAGGTGCCGGTCGACTTCGACCATGCCGATCGCGGGCTGAACCATGCCATCCTTCGGCTCACCCCCGGCGGTTATTACGTCAAACAGAACACTCCCCCGAATGGTAAGATCTCCGTTCGTGACGGCATTTCGCTCAGGACCGGTCAACCTGGTGCCCGCTACAGGCGCTGCTCGGCCGATTGATCGGATACGCCGCCGCGAGTAGAGCGCGCCGCTCGCGACCAGCGTCGTTCAGGCCGCCATCTTGTGCTTCTTGAGAATCGCGCGAACCTTCTTGATCGCGGTCGCCTCCGTCGCGCGGATGCGATTGGTCGGTCCCGCCAGCGCGATCACCAGCGTGCTCGCCGGGTGCGGCGTTTCGATTGGCCAAGCGATCGCGCCCAAGCCCTCGATCACCGAGTCGTACCCTACGCCGAAACCGGCGGCGCGGATCCGCTCGATGCTGTCCATCAATGCCTGAGCGTCCACCTTTGCGCCCGATCCCGCCAGATTGTTCGCGCGCCCGACCAGTTTGGCGATTTCCGCGTCGGTCCGCTGACTCAAGGCGACATGGCCGATATTGCTGGTGAACAGCGGCAGCTTGTCACCAGCGCGCACGTTCAGCACGATCATCTGCGTGCCCACGGCCGTATCCAGGATCTGCATGGACAGATCGTTCTGCACCGACAATGTCGCGGTCTCACCGGTCGCGTCGCGGATCTCCTCGATCAGCAGGCGCGGCTGGTGCAGGCCATAGGCGGTGGTCGGGATCCAGCTGCCCAGCTCCGTTACCAGCAATGTCGGGAAATACTCCTTGGTGCCCGCGTCGACATGAAGATAGCCGATCTGCACCATCGAGCGCAGCAACACGAACGCGCTAGATGGCGGCAGATTCAACGCGTCAGCGACTTCCCGGGCCGAGAGGGCGTGCTGCTTATCGCGAAAACATTCCAAGATGCGGATCGCCCGTTCGAGCGACTTGACGGCCGATCCTTCCAACCTGTTCTTCCCTCATCCTACGCCGCGCAGCTCGCGTTTCAGCAGCTTGCCGTTGCTGTTGCGCGGCAGCCGGTCGACCCAGCGGAACTCGCGGGGTCGCTTATAATCGGCTAAGTGGTCGGCGCAAAAGCGCGAAAGGTCGTCATCGTCGGCTGCCCCCTGGCGCGCGACCAGGAAAGCCACGACCCGCTCGCCCCAATAGGGGTCCTCCAGCCCGACGACCGCGATATCCAGCACCGCCGGATGTGCGGCCAGCACCTCCTCCACCTCGCGCGGATAGACGTTCAGCCCACCCGAGATGATCATGTCCTTCTTGCGATCGACGATGTAGAAATAGCCTTCGTCGTCCTGCCTGGCGAGGTCCCCCGCGCTGACCCAGCCATCGCGCAGCGCGCCCGCCGTCTCGCCCGGCGCCTGCCAATATCCCGAGAAGTTGGACGGGGAGCGGCTGAGCAGCTCTCCCACCTCGCCGACCGGCACGTCAGCGCCTGAGTCGTCGACTAGCCTGACCAGCGTTCCCGGGAACGGCAGGCCGACGCAGCGCTGCTTGCGCAGCTGGTCCTGCGGGCGCAGATTGGTCACGATCCCGCCCTCGGTCGACCCATAGCATTCGTGCAGCAAGCCCTCACCGAAATAGGCGACGATGCGCTGCTTGGTCTCCTGCGGCAGCGGCGCCGCGTTGGAGATGATGGTCTTCAGGCCGTGCCCGGCATGGCGCGCCAGCACCTCGTCCCCCAGCGCGAAGATCGCCTGGAAATGCGTCGGCACGAAGAACACGCCGCTATGTTCGCCGCGGTTCAGCAGGCGCAGCGTCGCTTCGGGATCGAACCCGTCGAGCAAGTCGCAGGTCGCCCCGAAATACAGGCACGCCAGCGCCATCACGAAGCCGGCCCCATGCGCGAGCGGGGCCAGCGCCAGGAAGCGGTCGTCGGGACCGAAGCAACCATATTCGACGCCCATGGCGTGACAACAGATGCTGCGCGACCGATGCGAGATCACGACGCCCTTGGGCTTGCCCGTGGTGCCGGACGTGTAAGGCAGGACGAATGCGTCCAGCTCGTCCGCCAGCAGTTGCGGCGGCAGAGGGTCGGGCGAAGCGTCGGCGAGGAGCGCCTCATAGACGTGATCTAGCATCACCACCGTTAAGCGCTGTGGGTCCAGCCCCTTGATCAATGGCACGCAGCTCGGGTGCACGAACAGCACCTTGGCGTGGCAATCGGCGAGGATCGCGGCCACCTCCGCAGGCCGCAGCCGCGCCGACAGCGTTGCGACGGCAATGCCGGCGGCGCTGACCCCGCACGCCACCTCCAGGAAAGCGCAGCAATTGGGGGCGAGCACCGCGACATGGTCGCCCCGCCGCAGCGCCAAGGCGCCGAGCGCGGCACGCCCGACACGGTTCATGCGATCGACCAGCGCTCGATAGCTATATTCCCCGACGATCGCGCCGTGCCGGTCCAGCTCGCGCACGGCAAGGTGGTCCGGGCGCCGCGCCGCCGCCGCTCGGATCGCGGTGGCGGCGAGCAGCGAGTACCGGTTCGGCGCCTCGGCGCTGGTCGGGGCGGTCGTGGTCGTGGTCGTGGTCGCCTCCAAGATCAGGCTCATGCGACCGTCGTCCCGCCCGGGAGCTTGAACAGCCGCAGCGCATTGTCGCGCATCAGTGCGGCATGCGACTCGGGCCGCAGTCCCAGCTCGCCGACCTCGCGCACCCCGCGCACCGGGTCGATGACCGGAAAGTCGGTCCCGAACAGCACCTTATGGCGCCCATAGGTGTTGGCGTAATGCACATATTGCGGCGGCCAGTGCCGAGGCGCGTAGGCATCGCCGGCGGTATAGATGTTGGGGTGCTTCCAACACATCGAGATCATCTCGTCGGTCCAGGGAATGCCGATGTGGATGCCGATCAGCACCAGTTCGGGGAAGTCTATAGCCACCTGATCGAGCAGGATCGGCCGCGCCACCGACGGCAGCCGCCGATCGCGCGAATAGACCAGATTGTGACCGACCTGCAGCATGATCGGCACGTCGAGCTCGCAGCATTTGGCGTAATAGGGATAGATCTGCGGCGCGTCGGGCGGACAGGCGAACCAGTGCGGATACCAGTGCGCGCCGACGAAGCCGTACTCCCGCACGCCCTGCTCAAGATCGCGCAAGCCCTGCATGCCACGGGTGGGATCGACGCCCGCCAGCCCCGAAAAGCGGTCGGGGCGCTTGGCGCAGATCTCGGCGACGGTTTCGTACGGCACCTCGAATGACCCACGCACGCGGAGGTCGCCGGCGCGCACCGCGATCATCAGCGAGCGCTCGATCCCGGCCTCATCCATCTTGCGCAGGTAATCGTCGATGCAGATCCCGGGACGCAGCGCGGGGTCCATGCGGACCTGTTCCTTGAAGCTGTCATCGAGGCCGGTACGCCCCTCCCGAACCGCCTCGGGCGTGAAGACGTTGCAGACGATGTCGATATAACCGGTCACGACACATTCTTCTCGTCTGACCCGAGCGCCGGCCCCGCTCCGGCGGGCGCGGCGGCCGAAATCGTTCGGTATACATCCCGCCGGTCGGCGCAGCTCATCGCGAAGCACAGGCTTTCCAGGAAGGAGCCGAACCGCCCGGAGCTCCGATCGCGCCAAGCCTGCTCCTGGGTCTCCACCGTCGGCATCACCGCCATCTCCCACAACGCCGCTGCTCTTAGATGAGTGACATATATGGATGAACTTGTTATGTCCATGAATGTAATTGGGATGGA
Organism: uncultured Sphingomonas sp.; assembly: GCA_964247925.1. Taxonomy (GTDB): domain Bacteria; phylum Pseudomonadota; class Alphaproteobacteria; order Sphingomonadales; family Sphingomonadaceae; genus Sphingomonas. Next base: position 3,736 of record CAXTWJ010000045.1, on the reverse strand, counting down.
TGACACAGAAGGATGATCGTGGACGTGGAAGCACAGCCGCCGGGTGAAGCCGGCGTCGACAAGCGCATGACCATGGCCAATGCCGTAAGCGAGCATATCCGGCCCGGTTCGCTCGTCTTTGTCGGCGGCTTCGGCCAGGGTGTGCCGTTCGCGATCGGGCGCGAGGTCATCCGTCAGGGCGTGACCGACCTGACGCTGTGCCGTACCGGGGCCGACATCCTGTTCGACCTGCTGGTCGCCGGTGGCGCCGCACGTGAGATCAAGGTCGGCTGGTTCGGTAATCCCGGCGTAGGTCTGTCGCACGTGTGCCGGCGGGCGCAGCGTGAGGGGCGCCTCGCCATCCGCGAGACGAGCAATTTCGGCCTGCTGCTGCAACTCGAGGCGGCGGCGATGGGCGTTCCGTTCCTCCCGACCCGGACGTTGGGCGGCGGCGACCTGCCGGACGTGGCCGAGTGCGCCGCGGTCGTCTGCCCCTTTACCGGCGAGCGGCTGAGCGCCGTCCCGGCGCTGCGCCCCGACGTGGCGATCCTGCACGCGCAACGCGCCGATCGCGCCGGCAACGTGCAGATGTGGGGCATCGCCGGCGACACGCTGGTCGGCGCGAGCGCGGCTCGACGGGTGATCTGCTCGGTCGAGGAGATCGTCGACGAGCAATTCGTTCGCGACGAGGTCAACAGGACCGTCCTGCCCGGCTATCGCGTGGACGCGATCGTCGAGGCGCCATGGGGTGCATGGCCGTCCTATGTCCATGACCGCTACGACCGCGACGATGACTATTACCGCGCTTGGGATCGGCTGTCCCGCGACCCTGACTGGGTGGCGGCCGAAGTGGCGTCAATCCGGGACGGACCCCCGCCGTCGGCGGACCGCGCCCGCCGTGCTTGGCATGCCTCGGGAGCCTTGTGATGACGCTGGACGACGATGCACTAATGGCCTGGCACGCTGCCGCGGAGATCGCGGACGGCGAAGTAGTATTCGTCGGCATCGGCGCGCCCGGGCACGCGGCGATGATCGCGCGACGCTCGCATGCCCCCACCATCTCCATGGTGTTCGAGTCGGGCGTCATGGGCGCGGACCCGGCGCGGGGGGCCCGGGAGGCCCGCCGCCCCGCGGGGGCCCCCCACGCCGCGATGCACGGATCGATGCTGGACGTGTTCGCCGACCTGCAGCAGGGCCGGATCGATGTCGGACTGCTCAGCGCCGCGGAGGTCGACCGGCGCGGCAATCTGAACAGCACCGTCATCGGCGACTACGCGTCGCCCAAGGTCCGGCTGCCGGGCTCCGGCGGCGCGCACGACATCGCGATGCTCGCGCGGCGCGTCGTGATCTTGATGCCCCACGATCCCAGGCGATTCGTCGAGCGGGTCGATTTCATCACCAGCCCGGGCCACTTCGTCGGGCGCCGATACGAAGTCGGCGGTGTGCGGCGGGAAGGCCCGGTGGCGGTAGTGACACCGCACGCGGTTTTCCGCTTCGATGATGGAGAGCTGACGCTAGCGGCCGTGTCCGACAGCATGGGGGCTGCCGATGTGCTGGCAGGGTTTTCATGGCCGGTTCCTTGTCGTGCTGAGCTGGAGACCCTGCCGCCATTCTCCTGGAACGCCGACGGCCGCTTCTCTTCCTGATCGGATCCAAGGGTCGGCGTAGGGACGAGCGTGACACAACCGGACGGTGGCGATCGGCACAGGTAGGCGAACGTTATCTGGCCGGCGCACCGGCTCAGGTAACCCCAAGCTGATCGGAAATAGTCAGAGGCGCGCAAACTCGATCTTTCGCAGCCTACCATTGCACGAATCACGAATGCGAGTTCACACTCTCATAGGATGTCCCTAAGACGCGGCTACGTTACGGCGTATCAGCAAGGCGAACGTTGAACGCGTCGGTGAGCCCGCCAATGGTCGATTTGGCGTTCGCCGTGCGAGGCGTCGGCATAGCGCTCGGCCAGCGCTCGGCCAGCGCCGGCATGCCAGCTGCCTCAATCGCGTGTATGTAGAAGTGGATCGCCGGAGTGTAGTCGGGCCAGCGGTTCAGCACGGTCTCCAGCAGCGGCATCGCGACCTGAACGTTCGGCTTCCAGCCCTCGGGAGTGTTCGCCTCGGTCATCAGCCAGGCATCGGCGGCCATCACCGCGATCTCGTCGTCGGCGGGGTAGCGCGCGGCCAGCGTCGTCATTGCTTTCGCAAAGGCGAGGTCACCCGGCTTGCCCCCGCTACCGTTTCTGTAGCCCAGCTGTAGCGCGTGGATGAGTGCGCGCTGACGGTCCATGCCTGTCGTCTTGGCGAGCGCTGTAGCCTTGTCGGCCATGGCGGCGAGCGGCACCAGTTCGTCGGCCGTCTTGCCGTAATTGATTGTTGGGCCGGACGCCCAAGCCTGTCCACCAAAGGCACAACGCGCCGTGGGGTCTTACCATACGGCTTCGATCATCGCCGCGATCGCCGCTTTTTAGGCAAACGAATGGGCAACCTGTACGCCGTTGTCGAAAAGGGGTGTGCGGCGGCGACTTTCGTCGTGACCGGGAGCCGCCACCGCCACAGCCGGGATTAATCAAGCCGTTCGCGGCGCAGCGCTGCCGCCATGGTCCATGCCGGGCATTGCTTCGGCATGGGAGATGGCAGGCGAACTATCCTGGGCAAACGAAGCGGAATCGGTACTCAGCAATAGCAGGATCGTAATCTGCACATCAGGCTTCCCGCAGGTATCATAAATCCGTCTTGGACGGGAGGCGTTTGCGAAGCAGGTGCAGGTGCCAGTCTTCTCGGGCGAATTGATTCGCTACGGGACGCTATAGGTTTGAACGGACGTGCTTTCCTGAAGCTTCGCCAGTCTGAGCTAGAGTCCGCTTTCGTGAGGAGATGGACGTGAAGAAGACCAAGTGCAGCGAGGAGCAGGTTATCGCGGTGCTGCGGGAGCAGGAAGGCGGGAGGAAGACCGCCGACGTATGCCGGAAGCATGGCATCAGCACCGCGACCTATATGCGTGGAAGGCCAAGTACGGCGGCATGGACGTGTGGCAAGCGCGCAAGCTGAAGGTGCTGGAAGACGAGAACGCCCGGTTGAAGCGGCTGCTGGCGGACGCGATGCTCGACAACGCCGTGCTGAAGGAGGCGGCAGCAAACTGGTGAGGCCGCTCAGCGGAAGGCTGTCGAGCGTGCTCGGCAGCTGCTCGGCATCGGCGAGCGTCGGGCCTGTACCATCTTTGGCGCAGATCGGATGTCGCTGCGCTATGCGCCTCGGCGATCTGATGTGGCGACCTGCGGTCGCGGTTACAGGAGATCGCGGCCGAACGTCGGCGCTTTCAGCAGCCGCGCATCCGCATCCTGGCCGTCGTCGACAACTGTACGCGGGAGTGCCTGGCGCTGGTGGTCGACGCTGAAGGTGGTCGCCTTAAAGTCGCTACGGCTAATCGGCTGGTCGCCTCGATCGATCCATGCCTCTCGCTCCCTCGCCCATCGGTTCGTCGCTTCTTTCGTGGAAAGCGTCTTGTACTCCGGCTCATACCCTTTCGGCGTATCTGAACGAAGTAGCCGGTCTTGCGCTTCGATATGGTCGCGACAATGCCTTCTGTGTCCGAATTGTGTTTCGGAGCAGTGGAAGGCAGATTACAACAGCAACGCGGGATGCCTTCCTGTTGCTCTTACAGCTACTAACAAATTGTAAGCTGGCGCACCCGACAGGATTCGAACCTGTGGCCTCTGCCTTCGGAGGGCAGCGCTCTATCCAGCTGAGCTACGGGTGCC
>CAXTWJ010000044.1:581-12595 GCA_964247925.1 uncultured Sphingomonas sp. | reverse complement strand
CGCGACCGCCGCGCCGGTATCGCTGCCGGGCCACGACGCAGGAAGTGGCTCGCCGCCGCCCGGGGAAGATATGCAGGCGAACGCCGTCGCCGACGGAGGGCCCCCGCCGCCGCCGAACATACCGGAGGACCAGCTTCCACCCTATGCGCCGCCAGCCGCCAGTGCGGCCGCGCCCGTGCATGGGGCCACGCCAGATCCGGTCGCCGGCAGGCCGGTCGCGACGGGGATGCCCTTGGCGGGCCAGCCGATGCTCGATCCCCGGCCAGCCCTCGATCCGACACCGATGGCCGACCGCGTCCAGCACTGACGATCACTGTTCCGGAAGGTCGGGACCCTGGACCTTGGACCGCTTCGCCCCGCCGAGCGCCGACAGCACGCCGCGGAACGTCCTGACCTCCTGGCTCGACCAGCCCGGCTTGGTCAGCAGCGTGCGGAGCGTCCGCCGCGTCACGGCCGTCCGGTCGGGCGGGTGAAAGAAATGGGCGGCCACCAGCAGCCCGTCCAGCTGCGCGATCATGCCGTCCAGCTCGTCCTGTGCCGCCGGCGGGTCGAGTTCAACGGCGGGCGGCTGTGCCAGCAGCTGTCCCTTCGACCATTCATAGGCGACCAGGATCACCGCCTGCGCCAGATTGAGCGATCCGAACTCCGGGTTGATCGGCACGGTCAGGATCGTGCGCGCCAGCGCGACGTCATCGGTTTCCAGGCCGGAGCGCTCCGGCCCGAACAGCAGCGCGGCGCGGCCCCCCTTGTTTCCTTGGGCAGCGGCGTGGATCTGGCGCGCGGCCTGTTCCGGCGTCACCACCGGCTTGGTCACGCCGCGCTTGCGCACGGTGGTGGCATAGACCTGGTCGCAGTCGGCGACCGCCTCCCCCACTGTCTCGAACACGCGCGCGTCGGCGAGCACTTTGTCTGCCCCGCTCGCGGCCGGGCCGGCGGCGGGGTTGGGCCAGCCGTCGCGGGGGCTGACCAGCCGCATCTCAGTCAGCCCGAAGTTGAGCATCGCACGCGCCGCCTTGCCGATATTCTCGGCCAGCTGCGGGCGGACCAGCACGAATACGGGCGGTGGGCTCATTCCCGCTCCGCCACCGCGCCGGCGAACGCCTCGAAATCCTTCGCCTCACCGAAGTCGCGATAGACGCTGGCGAAGCGAATGTAAGCGACGGGGTCGAGCCCCTTCAGCCCCTCCATCACCAGCTCGCCGATCCGCGCCGCGGTGACCTCGCTGTCCCCCGCCGTCTCCAGCTGCCGCTGCACGCCCGACACCAGCTTCTCCAGCCGAACCGGCTCGATGGGCCGCTTGCGCGCGGCGATGGCGACGGAACGGGTCAGCTTGTCGCGGTCGAACGGCTCGCGCCGGTTCTCCGATTTGAGCACCGTCAGCTCGCGCAGCTGGATGCGCTCGAATGTCGTGAATCGCGCCGCGCATCCCTCGCACTGCCGCCGCCGCCGGATCGCGGCACCGTCGTCGGTCGGGCGCGAATCCTTTACCTGGCTGTCTTCATGGCCGCAGAACGGGCAGCGCATTCAACGCTTGTGCCGTTGTGAATAGGCGTAGGCCGCGCCCGCGAGCGCGCCGAAGACCGGTCCCACGAACGGTACTGGAATGGCCAGCACCGCGCCGACAGCGCCGTATTTGGCCATGCGCTTGCCCAAGCCCGGGGTGCCCCGGATTTCGGCCTGCACCTCGGTTGCCTTCTCGTCAAAGCTGCTCATCGTCAAGCCTCGTAGATCGGGAAGCGCGCGCACAGGGCCCGCACGCGGCCACGCACCGCCTGCTCGATCGCGGGATCGCCCGCTTCGCCCCGCTTCGCCAGCCCGTCGAGCACGTCCGCGACCATGTGCCCGATCTCGCGGAACTCCGCGGGGCCAAAACCGCGCGTGGTCCCGGCCGGGCTGCCCACGCGGATACCGCTGGTCTTGACCGGCGGCAGGGGATCGTTGGGGATGCCGTTCTTGTTGCAGGTGATGCCGGCACGCTCCAGCGCCTCGTCCGCGTCCTTGCCGGTGACGCCGAGCGGGGTGAGGTCGATCAGCGCCAGATGCGTGTCGGTGCCGCCCGACACCAGGTCCGCGCCGCGCTCCTTCAGCGTCGCCGCCAGCACCTTCGCGTTCTCGACCACGGCGGCGATGTAGCCCTTGAAGTCGGGACGCAGCGCCTCGCCGAATGCCACCGCCTTTGCCGCGATGACGTGCATCAGCGGCCCGCCCTGCAGCCCGGGGAAGACGGCGGAGTTGATCTTCTTGGCGATCCCCTCGTCATCCGTCATCACCATGCCGCCGCGCGGGCCCCGCAGCGTCTTGTGCGTGGTGGTGGTGACGACATGGGCATGGCCGAACGGCGTCGGGTGCAGCCCTGCGGCGACGATGCCCGCGAAATGCGCCATGTCGACCATGAAGTAGGCGCCGACCGCGTCCGCGATGGCCCGGAAGCGCGCGAAATCGATCTGGCGCGGATAGGCGGAGCCGCCCGCGATGATCAGCTTCGGCTGATGTTCGCGCGCCAGCGCCTCCACCTGGTCGTAATCGATCAGATGCGTGTCGGGTCGCACGCCATACTGCACCGCGTTGAACCACTTGCCGCTCATCGCCGCCCGCGCGCCGTGTGTCAGGTGCCCGCCCGCGTCCAGGCTCATGCCCAGGATCGTGTCGCCCGGCCTGACCAGAGCCAGCATCACCGCCCCGTTCGCCTGCGCGCCCGAATGCGGCTGGACGTTGGCGAACCCGCAGCCGAACAGCTGCTTCGCGCGGTCGATGGCGAGCTGCTCCACCTCGTCGGACGGGTGACAGCCCTGGTAATAGCGCCTGCCCGGATAGCCTTCGGCGTATTTGTTGGTGAAGACCGACCCCTGGGCCTCCAGCACGGCGCGGGACACGATGTTCTCGCTCGCGATCAGCTCGATCTGGGTCTGCTCGCGGGTCAGCTCGTGCTCCACCCCGGCGAATACCGCCGGGTCGGCGTCGGCCAGCCCGCGGGTGAAGAAGCCATCCGGCTGCAGCTCGGCGATGTGGGCAGGCTGGGTGCTCATGGGTGGGACTCCGGCGCGAAACGGTTGCCCGCGACATAGGCGCTCCCCGCCCCGAACGCCACCGCCGCGACACGTAAACCGGCCTGTTGCTCGGGTCGAGCAGCGGGCCGGTTTGACGTCATCGGCGATCAGCCCGTGCGCGTGCCCGACAGGGGAAAGCTGCCGAACGCGCCCGCGCCGACCGTGCCGGTCATGGTGTCGCCGGTCGCGGTCGCCTTGCAGTCCAGCGTCATCGGCATGGGCACCGTCATCTGCTGCTTCCAGCTGATCGTGTCCCCGCTCGCCTCGCCCGACAGGTCGCTCGACCCCATCGCGCCCGATACGGTGCCCGACCAGGTCGCGCCCTCGCTATTCACCACCAGCGTCATCTTCTGGTCGCCCAGCGGCGACTTCACCACGCAGTCCCAGCTGCCGTCCACATTCGCCATCACTTCGCTCCTTTGGTCGTCGCGGCGGAGGTCGGGGTCGCGCCACCCGCGCCCAGCACCTCCACCGGCAGGCCCAGCGCGTCAAGCTGCGGCTTCACGACCTTGGCATCGCCCACCACCAGCCAGGTCAACCGCCGGGGGTCGATCGCCGCCCGCGCGGCACCGTCCAGCGCCGCCGGGGTCAGCGCCTGGTAGCGCGCGGGCAGCGCGGCATAGTAGGTGTCGGGCCGCCGATATTCCTCGATCTGCATGACCGCGCCCAGCACGTCGCCGCTCGTCTCGAACGAGCCCGGCAGCGACAGTACCGCGTTGCGCACCGCGTGCGCGGCCTCGTCGGGCCTGGTGCCGGTCGCGCCAAGCCAGCCGCTCAGCTCCTTCCTTGCCTCCGCGATCGCCGGACCGGTCTTGTCGGTCTGCACCGGCGCGATCACCATGAACGGCTCGCGGTCTCGCACCGTCGGCGCGAACGAGCCGGCATAGTAAGCCCAGCCCTTGGTCTCGCGCAGGTTGCTGATCAGCCGCGACGTGGCCGAGCCGCCGAACACGTCGTTGGCGACCGTCAGCGCGATCGCGTCGTCGGTGCCCTTGGTCGGTAGCACCTCGCCGCCGATGATCATCGACTGCGGGCTCTGCGGCTTGTCGATCAGCAGGATGCGCTCACCCCCGGTCGCGGCCGGCGCAACGAACTGCTTCACGCCCTTGGGGCTCGCCGGCGGCGCCCAGGCGCCGAACCGGCCTTCCAGCAGGGGCCTGATCTCGGCCAGGCTGGTGTCGCCCACCACGAAGATCGTGCCGTTGTCCGGTCGGATCCACCGGGACTGGAACGCGACCAGATCGTCGCGCGTCACCGCCCTCACCCCGTCGGGCGTGCCCGAGCCGGTGAAGGGCACGCCATAGGGATGGCCCGCGCCGTACAGCAGCGGCGGCAGCGTCCGGAACGCGATCCCCTGCGGCTCCGTCATCTCCGACGCGATCCGCGCCAGCTGCGTCGCGCGCAGCCGCTCCACGTCGGCGGGCGCGAAGGCCGGGTTGCGCACCACGTCCGCCAGCAGGTCGAGCGAGGGTGCGAGATTGGTCTTGAGCGCGGCCAGGCGGACGGTGGTGGTATCCATGCTGCCGCCGGCCGAGATGGACGCGCCCAGCCGCTCCTGCTCCTCGGCGATCTGCGCGGCGGAGCGCGTCGTCGTGCCCTCGTCCAGTAGCGACACCATCAGCGACTGCTCGCCCAGCTTCGCCTTGGGGTCGGCGGCGTTGCCGGCATTGAACGACAGCGCCACGCGCACCACCGGCACGGTGGCCCGGCGCGCGAACACCACCTTCATTCCGTTGGACAGGGTCGTGCGCTCGATCGCGGGGAACTGCAGCGAGGTGACCTGCCCGACGGGCGGCTCGACCCGGGTCGACGTGGGCGGGGTCGCGCCAGACATGGACGGGGGCGCGGCCGGGCTCGCGGGTGCGACCGAAGCTGCCGATGCCGTCGCGTCATTGCCCGCCAGCGCCTGGTCGGCGGGCGTGCGGTCGCCGGGCGCCAGCGTCAGGCGGAACACCGGCCGACCCAGCCACTTGCGCGCCACCGCCAGCACGCTGGCCGGCGTCGCGCCCGCGATCGTCGCCAGGTCCTTCTTGTACTCGGCCGGATCGCCCGAATAGGTGGCGCCTTCCGCCAGCGCGACCGCCTTGCCGCCAAAGCCGCCGACCTGCTCCAGCCCCTTGACGCGATTGGCCAGCGCGGTGGTCGCGGCGCGGCGGACCTCGTCCGCGGTCGGGCCGGTCTTCAGAAAATCGGCGATGATCTGGTCCAGCCGCTGCCCGACCAGCGCCGGATCGACGCCGGGCTTCACCTGCGCGTTGATGTCCACGAAGGACAGGTCCTCGTGCGTCTGCTGCCCGGCCGACACGCCGACCGCGATCGCCTCCTTGCGGACCAGCTGATCGTTGAGGCGCGAACCGCCCAGCCCGCCGATGATGTCCAGCGCCAGCCCCAGCAGGTTGTTGTCCTGGCTGGTCGCGCCCGGCCCCGTCCACTCGCGGCTCAGCTTCACCTGCGCGACGCGGTCGTGCATCACCTTGTCGATCGGCGCCGCCAGCGTCGGGATCGTCACCGCCGGCCGCGCCGTGTCCGGGCCGCGCGCGATGTCGCCGAAATACTTCGCCACCTTGATGCGCGCGGTCGCCACGTCGATGTCGCCCGCCAGCACCAGCACCGCGTTATTGGGCCCATAATGCGATCGGAACCAGTCCTTGACCGTGTCCAGCGTCGCCGCGTTCAGGTCGCTCATCGAGCCGATCGTGGAATGGCTGTACGGGTGCCCGGGGGGCAGCAGCGCCGCGAGCTCGGCATATTCGACCAGCCCGCCGGGCTCGTTCTCGCCCATGCGCTTCTCGTTCTGGACAACGCCGCGCTGGTTATCCAGCTTCGCCTGCGTCACGCCGCCGAGCAGATGGCCCATCCGGTCGCTCTCCAGGAACAGCATCCGGTCGAGCGCGCCCGTCGGCGCCGTCTCGAAATAATTGGTGCGGTCGAACCAGGTGGTGCCGTTCCAGTCGGTCGCGCCGACCTCTTCCAGCCGGCCGAAATACGGCCCCGGCGCGTTTTCCGAGCCATAGAACATCAGATGCTCGAACAAGTGCGCGAAGCCCGTCTTGCCGGCCGGTTCGTTCTTGGAGCCGATATGATACCAGACGGAGACCGCCACCACCGGCGCCTTGCGGTCGGTGTGCACGATCACGCGCAGGCCGTTGGGCAGCGTGAACTGCTGGAACGGGATGTCGATCTGGCGGACCAGGTCGGTAACCGAGCCGGCGGGCGCGGCGGGCGCGGGCCGTGCGACGGCAGGTGAGGCCAAGGCGGCCAGCGCGGCCCCGGCGAGGGCGCCAGTCCTGAATGTCATCCGCGCGGCATCCCATGGTGTTTTTCCGGAGCATAGCCCCGCCCGCGCCTCTCGCAATCGGTTACTTGTGTTGCGCAAATATCACACTACTTTGTCGGACAAGGAGACAGGGACACCCATGAACCTCGAACGCTTCACCGACCGCGCCAAGGGCTTCCTGCAATCGGCGCAGACCGTCGCGATTCGCAACAACAACCAGCAGATCGCGCCCGAACACATCCTCAAGGCGCTGCTCGAGGACGAGCAGGGCATGGCCGCCGGCCTGATCGCCGCCGCCGGTGGCGACGCTCGGCGCGCGACGGTGGAGACGGACGCGGCGCTGGCCAAGCTGCCCGCCGTCACCGGCTCGGGCGCGCAGAACCAGCCCGGGCTCTCCGCCGACGCGGTCCGCGTGCTTGATCAGGCGGAACAGGTCGCGCAGAAGGCGGGCGACAGCTTCGTCACCGTGGAGCGCCTGCTGCTCGCGCTGGCGCTCTCGACCACCAGCGCCGGTCAGGCCCTCAAGGCCGCGGGCGTCACCGCCCAAGGGCTGAATACCGCGATCGAGCAGCTGCGGCAGGGCCGATCCGCCGACACCGCCGGCGCGGAGGACCGCTATGACGCCCTGAAGAAATTCGCGCGCGACCTGACGCAGGCGGCGCGCGACGGCAAGCTCGACCCGGTGATCGGTCGTGACGAGGAGATCCGCCGCACCATCCAGATCCTCGCCCGCCGCACCAAGAACAACCCGGCGCTGATCGGTGAACCCGGCGTCGGCAAGACCGCGATCGCGGAAGGACTCGCGCTCCGCATCGCGAACGGGGATGTTCCCGACACGTTGAAGGACCGCCGCTTGATGGCGCTCGACCTGGGCGCGCTGATCGCGGGCGCGAAATATCGCGGCGAGTTCGAGGAGCGGTTGAAGGGCGTGCTCGACGAGGTGAAGGCCGCCGAGGGCGACATCGTCCTGTTCATCGACGAGATGCACACGCTGATCGGCGCGGGCAAGTCGGAAGGCGCGATGGACGCCGGCAATCTCCTGAAGCCCGCGCTGGCGCGCGGCGAGCTGCACTGCGTCGGCGCCACCACGCTCGACGAGTATCGCAAGTACGTCGAGAAGGACCCGGCGCTGCAGCGGCGTTTCCAGCCCGTGTTCGTGGGCGAGCCGACGGTGGAGGACACCGTCTCCATCCTGCGCGGGCTCAAGGAGAAATACGAGCTGCACCATGGCGTGCGCATCACCGACGGCGCGCTGGTGGCGGCGGCGACGCTGTCCAACCGCTACATCACCGACCGTTTCCTGCCCGACAAGGCGATCGACCTGATGGATGAGGCCGCGTCGCGTCTGCGCATGGAGGTGGAGAGCAAGCCCGAGGAGATCGAGACGCTCGACCGCCGCATCCTACGTCTCAAGATCGAGCGCGAGGGGCTGAAGCGCGAGTCCGACGCCGCCAGCCAGGATCGGCTGGAGCGGATCGAGGAGGAGCTGGCGAGCCTCGAGGAGGAATCCGCCGGGCTGACCGCGCGCTGGCGGGCGGAGAAGGACAAGATCGCGGGTGAGGCCCGGCTGAAGGAACAGCTCGACGCCGCGCGGCTCGAGCTGGAGCAGGCGCAACGGTCGGGCGACCTCGCCAAGGCGGGCGAGCTGTCCTATGGTCGCATCCCCGCGCTGGAGAAGCAGCTCGCCGAGGCTCAGGGCCTGACCAAGGGCGCGATGCTGCGCGAGGAGGTCACCGCCGACGACATCGCCGGCGTGGTCAGCCGCTGGACCGGCATCCCCGTCGATCGGATGCTGGAGGGGGAGCGCGAGAAGCTGCTGCACATGGAGGACGCGATCGGCAAGCGCGTGATCGGGCAGGCCGACGCGGTGCGCGCCGTCTCCACCGCCGTCCGCCGCGCGCGCGCGGGGCTGCAGGACCCGAACCGGCCGCTGGGCTCGTTCCTGTTCCTGGGACCCACGGGCGTCGGCAAGACCGAGCTGACCAAGGCGCTCGCCGGCTTCCTGTTCGACGATGACAGCGCGATGGTCAGGATCGACATGAGCGAGTTCATGGAGAAGCACGCCGTCGCCCGCCTGATCGGCGCTCCGCCCGGCTATGTCGGCTACGAGGAGGGCGGCGTGCTGACCGAGGCGGTGCGGCGCCGGCCCTATCAGGTGGTCCTGTTCGACGAGGTCGAAAAGGCGCATGGCGACGTGTTCAACGTGCTGCTCCAGGTGCTCGACGACGGCCGGCTGACCGATGGCCAGGGGCGCACGGTCGATTTTTCGAACACGCTCATTATCCTGACGTCGAACCTGGGCTCGCAGTATCTGGCGAACCTGGACGAAGGGCAGGACGTCGAGAGCGTCGAGCCGCAGGTGATGGAGATCGTCCGCCAGCATTTCCGGCCGGAGTTCCTGAACCGGCTGGACGAGGTAATCCTGTTTCACCGGCTGGGTCAGGCGCACATGGCGCCGATCGTCGATATCCAGGTCGGGCGCGTCGGCAGGCTGCTGGCGGACCGGAAGGTGCAGCTGCACCTGTCCGACGCGGCGCGCGGCTGGCTGGGCCGGGTCGGCTATGACCCGGTGTACGGCGCCCGCCCGCTCAAGCGCGCGGTGCAGCGCCACCTACAGGACCCGCTCGCCGACCTGATCCTACGCGGGCAGGTGAAGGATGGCGCGACGGTGGAGGTCGATGAAGGTGACGGCAAGCTGGCGCTGAGCGTGATCTGACGCAAAAAGGGCGGGTCTTTCGACCCGCCCTCTCTGCTTCTGACGATGTTCGCCGAGCTTAGAAGCTGAAGCTGGCGCCCGCCCGGAACGTGCGGCCGATGACGCCCGCATAATGCCACGTCGGCAGATAGTTCACGCCCGAGTAGGATGCCGGCGCGAGCGGCGCTCGCTCGTTGCTGACGTTCTCGACGTTGAAGCTGAACGTGAAGCGGTCGTTGACGCGGTACTGCACGTTCACGTCGCCGTAGATAAAGCGTTTGACATAGCAGCCGCTCTGCCGCGCGGCGGCCGACGGGTAGTTGTAAAGGTCACCCGCCGCATTTGCGCAAGAGAGATCGATCTGGCCGACGATCGGCGACTTGGGGTCCGTAACCGGGCCTTCTTCATCAGCGGCAACCTGCTTGATGTGCGACACATAATAAAGAGTGCCCGTCAGCGTCAGCGGCCCGGCCTCGATCGAATTCTGCCAGTTGCCACGGATGCGCGGCGTGCCGGCACCCGACGACAGTTCATACGGTCCGAGCGTGCCGACATACTTGCGCGTCACACCATCGCCGAAATCAACGTCGTACTTGAGGACATAGGTCAGATCCAAGCGGCTGGTGAACCGGACGCCATCGGTCACCGGAATGTTCGCATTGGCCCCAAAGTCGAGACCCTGCGTCTTGAACGAGCCGGCGTTGACGTAAGGCGCATTGATCACGAGCACGCGGGGCAGCGCATTCGGGAACAGCGGGTCGATGGCATCGACCGCACCCACCGAGTAACCGGGGAACGCCGCGACCGCGGCGGTCGCCGCCGGAAGGGTGGTCTGCGCGAAGTAAGCCGCGCGGGCCGCCCCGAGGTCCGGCCCCGCCACGATCACGTCCGTCTTCTTGATGTTGTAATAATCAACCGTGAGGCTGGCCCAGCGCACCGGCTGCAGCACAATACCGCCCGTGAAGCTGCGCGATTTCTCCGGCTTCAGGTCCGGGTTGCCGGCGAAACCGCCGCCCACCGAGTAGGTCAGGTTATAGGGATTACCACCGTTCGTGCAGGTGGCCGGCGTGGTGCTGGTCGCCGGAACGACGGTGCCACCGTGGGCGACCTGGAAGGTACAACCCGGCTGATAGCTCACGAAGCCCGGGAAGGAGCTGCGCGGGTTGCTCTCGGCGAAGGTCGGCGCCCGGAAGCCCTTGGAGAAGGTACCGCGCAGCTTGACCTGGCTGATCGGGGTGAAGGTTGCTGCGACCTTGGGCGAGAAGTGGCTGAACCCTTCCGAGTAATGGTCGTAGCGGCCGGACACATTGATATCGAGCGGCTCGAGGATCGGCGCGTCGAGCTCGAAATAGCCTGCGGACACCGTGTGCTTGCCGAACGCCTGCGCCGTGTTGGCGTAGTTCGACAGGTCGGGGTTGAGGCTGTTGTTCTCCTCCACCTCGCGACGGACCTGACCGCCGATGGCGAGCTGCAGGTCACCGCCAGGCAGCGTCGCCAGCGACTTGCTGACCGACGCGTCGAGCGAGGCCAGCGACGTGTGCGACTTCACGTTCAGCTGCGGCGCGATCAGGTCGCGCACCGCCTGCGTGTTCTGTGACGGGTCAATGAAGTTGTACCCGCCCGTCAGCACCGCCTGGCGCAGGCCGTTGATGTTGATAACGCCGTTCTGCTGCAGCTTCAGATTGTCGCGGGCATAGACACCCTCGATCCGCCAGTCGAAACCGTCACCGAAGTGGCCATTCAGGCCGCCGGCGATGCGGTATACCTCGTTCGTGCGGACCGATCCGTTGTCGATGTCGCCGAACAGGTAATAGATACGCCCCGGCAGCCCCTCCGCCGCGAACGGGTTATTTGGGTTCAGGCGACGGTCCGCCGCCGTGACGCAGTTCACGCCGGCCGCGCAGACATAAACCGGCAGCACGATGCCTGGGTTGTTGGAGGCCTGCGTCGGCGAGGCGCCATAGGGCTGACGCTGACGGATCGCGGGCGGGGTGCCCCGGATGGTGACTTCGTTATGGGCATAGGTGCCCAGCAGATACGCCTCCGCGAAGTCGCCCAGCTTAGCACTGGCACGGGCGGTGAAGTTGTACCGCTCCTGCTTGGGCTGCACCTGGCTGTACTCGAGCGTGTTGTCGTGGCGGCACCCCGTCCCTCGGTTCGTTCCGCCCGTGGACGTGAACGTGCCATTGGCGCAGTTGGCGAGCGGGCTAAGGGAAGTATAATTGTAATAAGGCGAGATAATCGGGGCGCCGGTGTCCGGATCCGTCCCCGACACATAGGTGCCGCTCGGGATCAGCGCCGTGCCCCCGGTGAACGGGTCATTTGGGTTGGTCTGCGTGGTGCGGACGATCTGGCCGTTGACGGTCGCCGTGGTCAGCGAGCTGTCGGCGGCATTGTTGTCGGCTTGTCCGATCGAGCTGAGGTCGGTCGTGTTGAACGGGAAACCGACGTCGCGGCCGGAGACGGCGCCGTCATGCTGGTACTCACCATTCACATAGACATTGAAGCCCTGCGAGTCATAGTCGCCATAGCCGGCGGTCAGGTTAGCACGGTAGCGCGAGGCGTAGCCATGCTGGCCGACGCCGCCCTCCGCCGCGCCCGCGAGCCCAGTGAAGTGCTTCTTGAAGCGCAGATTGACCACGCCGCCGATCGCGTCGGCGCCGTAGGTGGACGACGCGCCGTCCTTCAGAACATCGACGCGCTCCACAACGCTGAACGGGATCGAGTTCAGATCGACATAGGCGTTGTGGCCGTCGTCGTTCAGCGGGAAGTTGGTGGAACGCAGGCCGTCGATCAGCACCAGCGTCGAGGACACGCCCAGGCCGCGCAGCGACACGGCGGCACCACCGGCGGAGAAGCCGCCCTGAAAGCCCGTCGAAATCGAACCGGCGCCGTCGGCGGAGACCGAGCGGATCGCGTCGTTGACGTTGGTGATGCCTGCCTTGGCCAGCGTCTCGCTGGTCAGCGTGGTCAGCGGCGACGCGCTCTCCGTCGT
>CAXTWJ010000044.1:0-571 GCA_964247925.1 uncultured Sphingomonas sp. | reverse complement strand
GGGGGGGCGGGGGGGGGGGGGGGCCCGCCGCGGGGGCCACCACGACGTCGCCCGTCTGGCTTTCCGCGCTGGGGTTGGGCTGGGGCGTGTTGTCGGGCTGCTGCGCCTGCACGCCAGGCGCGATCTCCGACTGCACGCCACCGGTCGTGGTCGTGCCGGTCGGCTGCTGCGTGTCCTGCGCCAGGGCGGGCGCCGCCATCAGCGCCAGCGGCGTCGCGGCGGCGAGCAGCAGGGCCTTGTGGGTCATGCGGGTCTTGGTGGTCACGATGGCAATCCCTCTAGACTCCCCGCCCCGCCGCTTCGTGTCGGCGCGTGGCGATGGACGTTGCTGCGTCCTCACGCGCCGAGGTGTGGCCGGGCGCAACGACATGCAGCGGGGCATGGTTCGCGCGCCGTTGCGTGTAAAGACGGATCGCAGCACCCCCGTGCTTTCGCGCGACCCTGTCACCCAAAGGTCACAGGCCCTTACCGGTCGATCATCGCGCCGGCGCGACCAGCAGCGGGTCAAGGCGCGCGTCGCGCCAGGTCAGGCCCCAGTGCAGGTGCGGGCCCGTAGCGCGCCCCGTCGCGC
>CAXTWJ010000043.1:1913-12644 GCA_964247925.1 uncultured Sphingomonas sp. | reverse complement strand
GTGCTGGACCTTGCCGAAGACACGCCCGCGGTCCTCAATGCCGACGCGGCGCGACTCACGCTCGATCCCGACACCGCCACGCTCGCCGCCGCCAGCGAGCGCATCGCCGCCATGCGGGCGTCGCGCACCACCGCGCAGGCGCAGGCGCACGCGCCCTGCGTCACCGCCGACGGCACCCGGATCGAGGTGTTCGCCAATCTAGGCTCGGCCGCCGATGCCGCCGCCGCGGGCGCGGCCGGGGCGGAGGGCTGCGGGCTGCTGCGCACCGAGTTCCTGTTCCTCGACCGCGACGCCGCGCCCGACGAGGCGGAGCAGCGCCAGCTCTACACCCGCATAGCGACGGCGCGGGGTGATCGGCCGCTGATCGTGCGCACGCTGGACGTCGGCGGCGACAAGCCCGTGCCGTACCTGCCGCGCGCGGCCGAGGAGAACCCGGCGCTGGGCAAGCGCGGCGTGCGCCTGTCGCTCGCGCGGCCCGACCTGCTTGCCGTCCAGCTGCGCGCGATCCTGGCGGGCGTGCCGGGCGTGCAGTGCCGGATCATGCTGCCGATGGTGGTCGAGGTGGCGGAGGTGATCGCCGTGCGCGCGATGCTGGACCAGGCCGCCGCCGCGATCGGGCGAACCGAGCCGGTCGAACTGGGGGTGATGATCGAGACGCCCGCCGCCGCGCTGCTGGCGGACCAGCTGGCCGCCACGTGCGACTTCCTGTCGATCGGCACCAACGACCTGACGCAGTATGCGCTTGCCGCCGACCGCGGCAATGCGGGCGTCGCGGCGATGGTCGATGCGCTGCACCCGGCCGTGCTGCGGCTGATCCGCCACGCTGCCGACGGCGCGCGCCGGCACGGGCGCTGGCTGGGCGTGTGCGGCGGGCTCGCGTCGGAGCCGGCGGCCGCGGCCCTGCTGGTCGGGCTGGGCGTGACGGAACTGTCCGCGGTGCCCGCCGCCGTGCCCGCGATAAAGGCGGCGGTCAGGCGCATCGCGATGCCGGACGCGCTGGCCCTCGCCGAGCGCGCGCTCGCCGCGGAATCGGCCACCGCGGTGCGCGCCCTGCTGGGAGACGCCGCGTGAGGGAAGTGCTCGACCGGCTGCAGCCGCTGGGCCGCGCGCTGATGCTGCCGATCGCCGTGCTGCCGGTGGCGGCACTGCTGCTGCGGCTGGGCCAACCGGACCTGTTCGCGATCCCGTTCGTCGCGGCGGCGGGACAGGCGATCTTCGACCATCTCGGCCTCCTGTTCGCGGCCGGGGTCGCGGTCGGGCTTGCGCGCGAAAATCACGGCGCGGCCGGGCTGGCGGGCATCGTCTGCTACCTGGTCGCGACGGAGGGCGCGAAGCCGCTGCTGCACGTGCCCGCCGACCAGATCGGCGATCTCGCGGTCGCGGCGTGGCAGGCGAAGGAGGTCGGCAAGCTGAGCGTACCCGCCGGCATCCTGTCCGGGCTGGTCGCGGGCGGGCTCTACAATCGCTTCTCCGACGTGACGCTGCCGGCCTATCTGGGCTTCTTCGCCGGGCGCCGGTTCGTGCCGATAGTGTCGGGGGTGGCCGGCATCGGTCTGGCGCTCGCGTTCGGCGGCGGCTTTCCGGCATTCGAGGCGGCGGTGGACGCGCTCAGCCGCTCCGTCGTCGCGGCCGGGCCGCTGGGGCTGTTCGTCTATGGCCTGCTCAACCGGCTGCTGCTGGTGACGGGGCTGCACCACATCCTGAACAACATCGCCTGGTTCCTGCTCGGCGACTATCACGGCACGACCGGCGACCTGAAGCGGTTCTTCGCGGGCGACCCGAGCGCGGGCGGGTTCATGGCCGGCTTCTTCCCGGTGATGATGTTCGGCCTGCCTGCCGCGTGCCTGGCGATGTACCGCGCGGCCTTGCCCGAACGCCGCAAGGCGGTGGCGGGCCTGTACCTCAGCCTCGCGCTGACCTCGTTCCTGACCGGCGTGACCGAGCCGATCGAGTTCACCTTCCTGTTCCTCGCGCCCGTGCTGTTTGCGGTCCACGCGGTACTGACGGGACTGGCAATGGTGGTCATGGACTTGGCTGGCGTGAGGCTGGGCTTCGGCTTCTCGGCGGGGTTGCTCGATTATCTGCTGAACTACGGGCTGGCGACGCGGCCGCTGCTGCTGCTGCCGATCGGGCTGGTCTGGTTCGGGCTGTACTATGGCGCGTTCAGCTGGGGTATCCGGCGCTGGAATCTCCGGACGCCCGGGCGCGAGGACGTGCCGGTCGCGGCCGCGCCGACGCGGGGGAGCGATCGCGCGGCGGCGTTCGTGGCGGCGCTGGGCGGCGCGGCGAACCTGCGCGCGACAGACGCCTGCACCACGCGGCTGCGGCTGGAGGTCGTGTCCGCCGACGCGCTCGATCGCGCGGCGCTGGCGGCGCTGGGCGCGCGCGGCACGCTCGACCTGGGTGGCGGGCGCGTGCAGGTGGTGGTCGGGCCGGAGGCGGACGCGCTTGCCTCCGCGATTCGTGCGGTGGCGATCGGGCTGGCGCCGGCGAGCGATGAGGTTCCAGCCTGGTTGCGGCAGGCGCTGGCCGGCCGGACGGCCGCCGCGCGCGGGCACCGACTGGTCGTCTCGGGCAACGCGATCGATGCCGCCACGCTCACCGGCCCCGGCGTGCGCGCGGTCGTGCCGACCGCCAGCGGCGTGCATCTGTTGCTCGACAGCGCCACGGTCGCGAGCGCGCTCGCTACGACGCGATAAGCGCGCGCACCAGCTCGAGATCGGCGGGCTTGTCGACGTCGATTGCCGCACGGCCGAACGGGCTCTCCGCCACGCGCAGCTCCGCGCCCGCGAGCCGGCCCAGTCGCGCCACCGCCTCGGCCAGCGTCAGCCGGCCGAGCAGATACCGCAGCAGCAGCAGCGGCCCGAGCAGCCGCACGATCCGCCACGGCCGTTTCCGATCCTTCTCCACACGCCGCCACAAGGCGATCGCGGCGGCGGCGCGGGGCGTGGCGAGGTGAAACAGGTTGCAGCCCGACCAGTCACCGTCCGCGAAGCGTAGATACGTCCGACGGGTCGGTGGCGCGTCCGCTTCGATCCGTTCGCGCCGCGCGAGCAGCGTCGTGACGTCGGCGTCCGCGGGCGCATCCGCCAGAAAGCGGGTGATCCAACCGGGTTCGAGCAGCGCGTGGTCGGCGGTGGTGACCAGCAGCGGCGCGCCTACCGCGTCCAGGGCGCGCGCGACGCTGGCGCTCGGTCCCGCCGCCGCCTCGATCGGCTCTGCCCCCAGCGCGCGGGCATGGTCGGCGACCGCCGCCGACGAGGCGGCGACCAGGATGCGGTCAGCCCCGGCGACGCGCAGCGCGCGGACGACCCGCGCCAGCATCGTCTCGCCCGCAACCGGGATCAGCGCCTTGTCGCTGACGCCGGCATGAACTGCGACCGGGTCGGCGCTCCCGCGCGAGCCGGCGAGGACCAGCGCGATCACGAGTTGGTCGCGCGCATCACTCGCCAGAGTACGCCCGGGGCGGCGAGCACCGGATGCCGCTCGCGCCACGGGGTCAGTGCGACATCAACGCCCGTGTGGCGCTTGACCTTCCACAGGCCATAGCGGGCAGCCCCTTCAAAGGTGAAGGCGGCCTTGACCAGCCGGGCGAGGTTGAGCGTCTTGCCCGCTCGGACGCAGCGCATCCACGCCTCCGTCACCGTGCGATTGATGGCGAAGTCGGGGGCAGGGTGCAGCTGACCGCCGGTCTCTTCATCGAACGCGATCCCCGCGGCCGACCAGGCCAGCGGCAGCAGCCGGTCCCAGCGCGCCGGATCGAAGCGCAGGATCTGCTGTTCGCGCCCTTGCGGCTCGACCCGCATCTCCGTGCGATAGGTCTGACGGAACAGCGCCAGCCAGTAATCGCGGGGTGCGCCCGTCGAGGGACCCAGCACCGCCGCGAAGCGCGCGGCCGTGATCGCCGCGTCCGCCACCGCCCGATACACGCGCGTGGCCACGCCGGCATCGGCCCGCCACAGCAGCGCGGTGGGCTGAACGAAGCGCGCCCAGATCGTGGTATCGACGAAGTCACCGCGCGTCGCCTGCTCGAAGGTGGCGAGCGGCATGGTCGCCACCTTCGCCCGGAGCGTGACGCCGCCAACGATCATCTCGTGGAAGCTGACGTCCGGCCATAGCCAGCGCATGCCCACCCGGCGCAGCGGCGACCCGCCACTACCATCGGTCAGGACGTAATAGTCCAGCACGCCATCCAGCTCGCCGGTGCGCAGCGCCGAGCCGTAGAACAGCACGGCCAGCGCACCCGGCTGGCGGCCCAACACCTCCGCCATCACGCGGATCGCCGTCGGCACGGGCGCGGCCAGCTCGCCGGCGACGAACGGGAGCAGGGGTGTCACGGCACCACGAAGCGGATCGGCTCACCCTCGCACAGCGACAGCGCCCCGCCCCGGAAGGTCTCGCCATCCAGGATGAAGTCGCCCGGCAGGCGGAGGTCGATGCTGGGGGCGTCGGTGACGTGATAGCCCGCCTGTCGCAGCCACGGCGCGTCGGAGCCGCGCAGCACCGCCGGCGCGGCGGCGATCATCCAGCGCGGCTCGGCGTCGATGCGCAGCAGCTTCAGCCCCGGGCGCGGCTCGCCGAGCGGCTTGATGCCGAGCGGCAGCCGCTCCAGCGTGGAGCCGAACAGCAAATACTGGTTGCGTTCCACCACCTCGCCGCCCTGAAGCGCGACGCGCATCGGCTCGCCCCGGCGCCAAGAATTGGCGGCACCGCCCAGGATCGATTGGCCCACCGCGCCCGCGATCGATAGGCCCACCGCCAAGCCGTTGAACGCGCCCGCCCGATGCGTGCGCTGGGCGAGCGCGGTCGCGCGCACGAACGCACCCGCGCCGAAGATGAAGCCGCGCAGCCCGGGCAACGCTTCATCGTCCCGGCGGACCTCGATCGGCGCACGCTCCTCGACGAAGCCGTCATGGATCGCCCGCACCGCATCGAGCGCGGTCCAGCCGTGCGGCACGCCGAGGTCGTGGGCGAGCGCGTTGGTCTTGCCTGATGGCACGATGGCGACGCGCGGGAAGGTGCCCGCGAAGTGGCGCACCGCCGTGCTCATCACGTCGCGGACGGTGCCGTCCCCACCATCGATCACCAGCGCGTTGACACCGCGCGAGGCGAAGCCGGCGAGGACCTCGTCCAGCTCCTGCGGGGACTGGGGCGCGGCGAATTCGGTCCGGTCGATAAAGCCGATCACCGCGCGATCGATGTTGTGACGTGCGCGCACGTTATGCACCACGCCGATGCGCAAGCCGCCGCTGGGCCGCTCCGACTTGAACCGAGCGACCGGCGGTTGCGCGGCGGCAGCCGGCGGTATCGGCCGTCCAACCTCGTTGCTCGCCCATCGCGAGGACTTGCCGATCGCCGTCAAATCGCTATTCCCGCATGACCCGTCGGCTGCGCGCGCTCCGCCGGTTGCGCCGGTTACGACGCGATGACGGACATATGACGATCGCATGACGAACTGGCAAGGGAACGCGGCTCGATTGCCCGCGAACCGTGCCGAAAGGCCGCCGCGAGACCCTTTCACGGACGGGCAATGGTGGCTGGTGGCTGGTGTTGTGCTGATCCTCTGCCTGGCGACCGGACGGTTCTGGTGGCTGCCGGCTCGCGCTTCCCTGAACATCAATGAAGGCTGGAACGCCCTCCACGCACTCGACGCCTGGGGCGCGGGGCCGCTCTATCCCGCGCCGGACGCGCTGACCGCGAACAACTATCCGCCGCTCTCCTTCTACTTCGTCGGCGCGCTCGGCCGGGCGCTGGGCGACAACGTCGTCGCCGGTCGCCTGCTCGCGGTGCTGATGCAGGGCGCGACCACCGGCGCGGTGGCCATGCTCGCGGTACGGTTGACGGAGAGACGGGCGGCGGCACCGGCAACGGTGCTGTTCGGGCTGTGGTCGGTAACCCTGCTGCGCGATTACCTGGCGATGAACGATCCGCAATGGCTGGGCGAGGCGCTGATGAGCTGGGCGCTGGTGCTGCTGGTGCCGCGGGCGGGCGCGCGGTCCGGCGCGCCGGCGATCCTGGCGGCGGCGCTGCTGACGGTCGCGAGCGGGCTGGTGAAGCATAACCTGCTCGCCCTGCCGTTCGCCGCGACCCTGTGGCTGTGGCTGACCGATCGGCGCGCGTTCGCGATCTGGGCGGTGACGGGGGTGCTGTTGGCGGGAGCCGCCGTTGCCCTGCTTCATGCCGTCTGGGGTTCCACGATTTTCGCCGACGTGCTTGCGCCGGCGCGATCCTATTCGGTCGCGCGCATGGCGGCGAAGGGCGGCCCGCTGCTGCTCGCGGCGGTCCCGGCGCTGATCGCCTGTCGGCCGCTGGTGGCGGCATGCCGAACCGATCGCCGCCTTCTGCTGCCCATACTGATGCTAACCGTGGCGGTGCCGATCGGCGTGATCCAGCGCGCCGGGTCGGGCGTGGCGGCCAACGCCTTCTTCGAAACGGTGATCGCGATCGCGGTTGCGACCGGTTGTGCGATCGCGCTACGTCCCGATCGCGCCCGGGCGGCGGCGCTGCTGACCGCGTTGCCGGCACTGTGCCTGGTGCCGGTCGCCGCGAGGCAGGGCTGGACCGAGCTGACCGGCCGCGACGCGCGGGTGCGGTTCTGGCGACCGATCATCGCCAGAATTGCCGACGCCCCCGGGCCGGTGGCGTGCGATGATCAGGCCGTATGCTACTGGGCGGGACGGCGAAGCGCGCTGGATTTCTTCGCGCTCAAGCAGCGATTGCTGACAGGCGAGGGGCAGGCGCTCGGCCCTGCACTGGCGGCGCATCGGTTCGCGCTGATCGAAATGCGTGGCGACAACCCCGGCTGGCAGGAAAACCGCCTGATCCCCGCGATCCGCGCGCGGTACCGAACCAGCTATTGCGCGAACGGCATCGAGCTGCTCACGCCGGCCGAGGGTAGCGCGCCACCACGGCGCACAGCCGCTCCCTGATCGGCGGCGGCAGGGTGATCCTGGCGCGGGCATAATCCATGCCGGCCAGCTTGCGCTCGACCAGGTCGTCGTGGAACGTGCCCATCAGGCCGTTGATGGCGCTGAGGTAACGTGACACCGCGTCGTGCTCGGACGCATGATGGATCGTGCGCATGTCGTCCTGGAATGACACCTGGCGGCTGACGATCTTGCGGGCGGCGTGGAACACCGGTGCGGTGATCCACGGCTGATCGAGCAGGTGGCGCAGCCGGTCGATCTCACGAAGCGTGAAGACCCGAAAGCCGGCGCTGTCGGTCAGCCGAACGCGACCGACTTCGCGATGCATGGCGCGCAGCGGCGCGTTGGTCAGCAGCCAGCGCAGGAGCGCGGCGTGACGGCGGACCGCCGGGAGGTGGTGATGGCGGAACGCATCCTGCAAATGCCCCATCGCGGTGGTGGCCGCCTTGAAAACGAGCGGACAGCGGTGATTGGCGCCGTAAAGGACGAAGGCGAAGCGGAGATGCTTGAACTTCGCGCGGATGTGCTTGAAGTCGGCGCGATCGACGGGGGACAGGTCGCCCATGGCTGCGAGCGTGCGCGCCAGGCCGGCGAGACGCGCGGGGTCGAAGCCCGCTTCCCAGAGCTGGCACGACACCGCCATGCCGTCCGCGAGCTGGCTGGCCGGGAAGTCGATGGTGATCCGGTCGGGCAGGGACACGCAGGCGTCGACGACGTCATCGACCAGGATGGCATCGTATAGCCGCGCGAGCGTCTCGGGCGGGTAGCGCGTCACGTCGCCGCGGTCGGCACGGGCGGCCAGGCCAGAACGGCGCGACGGCGATAGGCGCCGACCGTCGGCAGCAACGTGATCCCGGCATTGATGAACGCGCCAGCCAGATAGGCAAGCCCCGCGCCGATCAGCCCTTCGTGATGGGCGAGCACCCCCAGCAGCAGGAGATACAGCACCACCGCGACGAGCTGCGCGACCAGCGCCGCCCGCTGCCGCCCCGCCATGTAGAGCAGCGATTCGAGCGGAAAGGTCGCCATGGACACCACGAGCGCGAGGGACATCAGCTTGAGCAGGTCATAGGCCATGACGTACTTGCGGCCAAACACGAGCGCGATCAACGGCTTGCCGCCGAGCAGCACCACCGCCACGACGAACAGCCCCGCCGCCCCCGCCAGCGCGCCCGCGCGCAGCCCCAGCAGCCAGGGCCGCGGCTCGCGCGGATCGAGGCGCATGATCTCGGGGTAGTAGCCGCGCCGGAGCAGGTCGGCGGGCTTGGTCGCCGAATCGAGCAGGGTGCTCGCGATCTTGTACAGCCCCGCCGCCGCCGGCCCGAGGATGGACGCGACCACCAGATTGCTGAGCGGCCCCCAGGCGGCCCAGACGGAGTGCGCGGCATTGGTGGTCCACACGAAGCTCCACGCTTGCGGCAGTCGTCGCGCGACGCCGAACAGCCCCGGGCGGAGCGCATCCGTCATGTCGCGGCGTCTGAGCTCGCGCAGCGCGAATGCCCACAGCGTCAGGTCGCCGGCCAGGTCGGCGACGTACCAGGCGACGACGAAGCCGGGGAGGCCGAAGCCCGCGAGGTAGGTGAGAAGCGCCCCCGCCCCGCGTACCGCCGGCGTCACCACCTGCTGCTTCGCGATCAGGTCGAAGCGGTCCAGCACGCGCAGCACGCCCGTCGCGGTCGCCTCCGTCATGGTCGGCACCAGGGT
Organism: uncultured Sphingomonas sp.; assembly: GCA_964247925.1. Classification (GTDB taxonomy): domain Bacteria; phylum Pseudomonadota; class Alphaproteobacteria; order Sphingomonadales; family Sphingomonadaceae; genus Sphingomonas. The sequence goes on along the minus strand of CAXTWJ010000043.1, from coordinate 4,014 downwards.
CAGATAGGCGAGCGCCAGCGGCAGCACGGCGGACGGGATGCCGAACCGCCCCGCCAGCACCGGCAGCAGCGCCATCGCGCCGACCATGCCGATCAGCCCGCTGACGATGTCCAGCCCCAGCGAGAAACGGATCACGTCGCGCGCCCCGGCGCGGTCGCCATGATGCAGCGCCGGCGTGGCGTAGCGGACGATATACTGCCAGGTCTGGAACTTCACCAGGCCACCCGCGCCCGTGGCGTAGGTGTGGATGATCATCAGCACCCCGAACAGCGCCGGCGTCAGCGCGCGGCCCGCGCACGCCAGCGCGATCAGGCCCAGCCCGGCCCCGACCAGCTTCGTGGAGGCGAGATAGCCGGCGTTGCGCAGCACCGTGCGGAACACGCCATCGGCGAACCAGCCCTTCACCGGCCGCTCACTGGGCCAGCACCGGCGCGATCGCTTCCTGCGCGCGCGCGATCACGTTGGCGAGCGGCATCGTCGAATCGCAATCCACGACCGGCGCGCCATCGAAGGTCAGCCGCGCGACATCGCGGATCTTGGTCTCGAGCGAGCGGGGCCGGTGGTCCGGCTTGCGCGCGAGCGCGGTGGGAAGATCGACGGTGAGGCGGATCACCAGGTCGGGCCGATGCGCCGCCATCCAGCGATAGCGCGCCAGTTCCCGGCGCGCCAGCCAGCCGACCAGGCCGCGCTCGCTCTGCGCGCCGGCCAGCCCCAGCCCGTCCATCGGCCCGGGCACCTCCACCTGCGGAAAGCGGTCCGCCAGGATCGCGACGCCGCGCGCGCGCGCCGCCAGCATCCTGCGGAACCGCCGGACCCGCCGCATGGAAAAGGCATAGATGACGATCGCGGCGACGAGCCCCGGCCGGCCACCCTCGCGCGCCGGGCTGGCGCGCTTGTCGATGCCGCGGTCCAGCCGGCGGCCGATCAGCGGCCAGCGCGCGATCGTGCGGCCGATATTGCCCGTCTGCTTGCCGAGGTGATGTAGTTCGGTCGGCCGCCGCTTGTTCATCCAGGCGAGCAGCGCCGCGCCTACCGTCGATTTACCCGACCCGTCGGATCCGACGATGGCAATCAACGGGGCGGGATAAACAGACATGGTTTCCAGCGAGTGGGCGCGACCTTCAGCCGATCGCGGCACGGACCGCGTCCAGCGCCGCCCGTCGCACCGCCGCATAGGGCTGGCCGGCATCCAGATCAACGATCGGCGCGCCGCCGAAGGCGAGGAGCGGCGTCACCGCCACCTTGCGCTCGATCAGGGCCAGGTCGTGATCGGGCTTGCGCGCGGATGCGGTCGCGGCATCGACGTCGAGCCGGATCACCAGGTCGGGGCGGTGCCGCGCCATGTCCTCGTACAATCGCCGCTCGCGCGCGGCGATCCGTGCTACGGCGGGGCTGCCCGCGCTGGCGGCGGACAGGCCGGGGCCGTCGTAGAAGCCCGGCACCTCGACCTGCGGGTAGCGGTCGGTCAGCACCGTCACGCCCCGCCGCCGGAGCGCCATCATCCGGTCGAAGCGGCGGCGCCGGCCCAGCGACAGCGCATAGACGACGAGCGCCGTGCCCAGTCCCGGGATGCGCTCGCCAGGATCCCGCGTCTGTCGGCCCTTGCTCGCCAGCCGCCGTTCCAGCGCGGGGCCGATCAGCGGCCACCGCCTGATCCGCTCCCCCATCGCGCCCGAGCCAAGCCCCAGATAGGCGGACGCGACCCGCCGCTCGGACGCCAGCGTCGCCAGCAGGTCCGCCACCAGCGTCGATTTGCCCGAGCCGTCGCAGCCGACGACCGCGACGAGCGGCGCCAGCCCGCTCAATCGCGACCATCAATCGTCCGGAACGCGCCGCCGGACAGATATTTCATCACGATCGTCACGTCGGTGCGCCCGTTGCCCGCCGCGATCTGCACGATTCTCGGGTCAGGCCGGCGCTGGAAGATGACGTCGAACAGCCCGACATGGGGATTGCCGGAGATGCCGCCGCCGTCCTGCCGGTCGCTCTTGCCGTTGTTGTTGAAGTCGTGCCGCACGTCGATCGCGTAGCTGCCCGGCCGGGGCAGGGGCACGCACACCGTCACGGGCCCGGGGGGGGGGGCCCCCCCCCCCCCGGGGCG
>CAXTWJ010000043.1:0-1903 GCA_964247925.1 uncultured Sphingomonas sp. | reverse complement strand
CTGCGAGACACGAGCATGGCACGCCCGAGAGCCTTGGCAAAGAGGCTGTCATACCGGACAGCTCGATGCCTCGGGCAGGTCAGGAGACGATCGGATGCTCGGACTGCGGGAGGTGCGTGCCGCCTGCGCGCCCGCGCTCCGGCGCCCGCGGCCCGCGCACCCGCGGCCTCCGGGGGGGCCCAGCCCGCGCTTCTTGTCGAAATAGGTGGCGGGCGGTCCCCCGAACAATCGCACGCGCACGGTGCCCAGCCGGTTCTTGAGCCCGATCACATGCACGGCGATCGCGGGGTGGCCGGTGCCGCAGCCGTCCGATGCCGCTGGCGCGGCGGCGAGACCCAGGGCGAGAAGGAAGGTGGGCATCATGGTCGCGACCATCTTGCCATCCGCTCCGCTGAATCAAGCCTGTATCGCGCAGGAAGCGGCGATCGGCTAGAAACGGAGCATGGCCCGCAACCGCTATCATTCCGGCCCGCCGTCCGATCATTATGACGGCACCCGCTTCTTCAACCCCGGCCAGCCCGCGACCGACCGGGGGCTGGCCGACATCCTGCGCTGGAAAATGGCGGGCGCCGCCGCGCGCTGGCCCGCGTCGGCGCCGGTCACGCCCGCCCGGCCGGAGGCCCGCGTCGCTGGGCTGCGCGTGACGGTGGTCGGCCATGCGACGCTGCTGATCCAGGCGGCGGGGCTCAACATCCTGACCGATCCGGTCTGGTCGGCGCGCGCGAGCCCCGTCGGCTGGGCGGGGCCGAAGCGGGTGACGGCGCCCGGTATCGCGTGGCATGACCTGCCGCCGATCGACGCGGTGCTCATCAGCCATTGCCATTACGACCATCTGGACGTCGCGACGCTCAGGCGACTGCAGGCGACGCATGACCCGCTGATGGCGATGCCGCTGGGCAATGACGAAATCGTGCGCGCCGCCGTGCCGGGCGCCAGGATCGCGGTCGGTGACTGGCACGAGCGGCTGGCGCTGGGCGAGCGCGCCGCGACGACGCTGACCCGCGCGAACCACTGGTCGGCGCGGGGACTGGGCGACCGGCGCATGGCCTTGTGGGCGGGGCACTGGCTCGACACGCCGGCGGGCGCGGTCTGGTTCGCGGGCGACACCGGCTATGGCGATGGCGCGATCTTTCGCGACATCCGCGCGCGCCACGGCCAGCCGGCCGTCGCGCTGATCCCGATCGGCGCCTATGAACCGCGCTGGTTCATGGCGGCGCAGCATTGCGATCCGGCGGAGGCGGTCCGCATCTTCCGGGACGTCGGCGCGGGCCATGCGCTCGGCATCCACTGGGGCACCTTCCAGTTGACGGACGAGCCGCGCGAGGAACCCGTGGAGCGGCTGGCGCGCGCGCTGGGCGAGGCGGGCATCGCGCCCGACCGCTTCCGCGCGGCGCAGCCGGGAGTGGCCCATGACTTCTGACCGTCGCGTCCGTTCGGTCGTGATCCTGGGCGGTGGCACCGCCGGCTGGATGACCGCGACCGCGCTCGCGCGCACCTTCGGCCGCACCGTCGCCATCACGCTGCTCGAATCCGACGAGATCGGCATCGTCGGCGTCGGCGAGGCCACCATCCCAACGATCCACTGGTTCAACGAGCTGATCGGGCTGGACGAGGCGGCGTTCCTGCGGGAGACCAAGGCCAGCTACAAGCTGGGCATCGAGTTCGTCGGCTGGACGCGCCCCGATCACCGCTATTTCCACCCCTTCGGCCAGTATGGCGTGCCGCTGCCCGGCGTCGCCTTCCACCATCGCTGGCTGAAGGCGCGGGCCGAAGGGCTGGACCTGCCGCTGTCCGCGCTGTCGCTGGCGCCGCGGCTGGCGGTCGAGAACCGGTTCGCCAAGCCCAGTGGCGAGGCGCGATAGATCCTCTCCACGCTGGGTCATGCCTACCATTTCGACGCCTC
>CAXTWJ010000042.1:0-12761 GCA_964247925.1 uncultured Sphingomonas sp. | reverse complement strand
GGGTCGGCGGCGAGGCGCTTGATCAGGTCCGCCAGCCCGCGCGCCAGCCGGCGGATGTCGCGCGCGGACGTGCCCAGCGACAGGATGACGAGCAGGTGCCGGGCGTCGGACAGCCCGACGCTGAGCCGGTGCTCGCGCAGAAGCCAGTCGTCGATGGCATAACCGCTGACGCCCAGCGCGGACACGTCGATCAGCACCTTGCTCGCGTCGAACCCGAACCCCGCCGGCACGTCGTCGCGCCCGAACACGCGCAGGGGCTTCAGCCGGGCCAGCCGCCGGCGCAGATCGGCGGCGAGGTCGAGCACCCTGCCCCATAGCTGCTCGCCGCCCAGCGCGTGGTCGCGTCGCGTCGCGTCGAGCGAGGCGAGGATCGGGACGGACGGGCTGGTCGTCTCGAACAGCTCGAACGCCATCCACAGCCGCTGCAGATCGACCACGCCCTCCTTGGCGACCAGCACCGACCCCTGCGCCAGCGCGCCCATCGTCTTGTGCGCGGAATAGACGCAGATGTCGGCGCCCTTGGTCAGCGGGTCGGGCGGCAGCTGTTCGCAGAAGGCGAAGGCGGCGCCCCAGGCGGCATCGACGATCAGCGGTATGCCCCGGTCGTGGCACAGGTCGGCGAGCGCGGCGATGTCGCTGGTGGTGCCGTAATAGGTCGGGCTGACGACCAGGACCGCCTTGGCCGCCGGGTTGGCGTCGAGCGCAGCCGCGAGCGCGGCGGGCTCGACGCCATGTTCGATGTCCCATTCGGCATCGAGCAGCGCGGGCACGGCGACCGCGTGCAGGCCGGCGCCGAGCGCGTAGGACCACTCCGCCTTGTGCGCGTTGGCGGCGATCAGCACCGTGTCGCCGGGCGCGGCGACGGCGGCGAGCGCGGTGTGAAGGCTCTGCGTCGAGCCGCCGGTCACGAAGCGGCAGAAGTCGGCGCTCCAGGCCTGCGCCGCGATCTCGTGCGCCTGCTGGAGGACGTGGCCGCCCTCCGTCCGGTCATCCAGCCCCTTGGGGGTCAGGACGTCGGCCTGGAACAGCTGCCTGCCGAGCAGTCGCTTGGCGCCGTCGGGGATGGCCAGCCCGCCATGATGCGCGGGCGCGCCGAAGCCGGTCGGCGGTCGGCGTTCGACCCGGGCGAGCGCGTCGAGGATGGGGGCGGTCTTCTGGTCCATGCGCAGGTAACGCAGGTCAGCCTCCTGTGACGCCTCGTGACGGCAAATACAGGTCAAGGACCCGGTACTTGCGCGGCTCGATCGGCTCCACCGCCACTCCTCCCCGGCGAAGGCCGGGGTCCAGTCACGATGGCCTCGACAGCAGAGGGGTCGTCCTCCGATCCACCATTCCCGATACTGGGTCCCCGCCTTCGCGGGGGAGACGATTAGAAAGAACTATCACGCTGCTCGAACAACGCCCCAAGCTCGCGCTTCAGGATCTTCCCGTTCGCGTTGCGCGGCAGCGTTTCGGCCACGAAACGGATCGCGACCGGCACCTTGAACGCGGCGAGGCGCGCGCGGACCCAGGCCTGCAGCTCGCCTTCCGTCGCGCTCGTCCCCGGCGCGAGGTGGACGACCGCCGCCGGTTCCTCGCCCAGCGTGCGGTGGGGCAGGCCGATCAGCGCGCAGTCGGTGACGGCGGGGTGGGCGTAGAGGACGTTCTCCACCTCCGACGAATAGATGTTCTCGCCGCCGCGGATCACCATGTCCTTAGCGCGATCAACGACATAGAGGAACCCTTCCTCGTCCAGCCGCGCGAGGTCGCCGGTGCGGACCCAGCCATCGACGAAGGTTGCGGCGCTGGCGTCGGGCTTGTTCCAGTACCCCTTCACGATCATCGGCCCGCGTGCCCACAGCTCGCCGATCTCGCCCGTCGGCAGCACGGTCGTGCCGTCGTCGGCCCTGATCTGGAGGTCCGCGACCGCCACGGGCGGCCCGGCGCTGGTCGGGCGGTTCAGATAATCCTCCGCCGCGATGCCGGTGACGGTGGCGGTCGTCTCCGTCATGCCCCAGCCATTGCCGGGCAGCGCGCCGAACTCCTCGTGGATGCGCCGCACCAGCTCGGGCGCCGACGGCGCGCCGCCATAGGCGATCGATTCGAGCGAGGAGAGGTCATAGCGGTGCCGGTCGGGGTGCTCGAGCAGCTGCCACGCGATCGTGGGCACGCCGCCGGTCAGGCTGACGCGCTCGCGCTCGATCAGCTCCATCGCGCGGACCGTGTCCCATTTGCGCATATAGACCATGCACGACCCGCCCGCGACGACGCCCATCAGGGTCGCCGAGCAGGCCGTGACGTGGAACAGCGGGATGACGGTGAGCAGCACGCGCGGGACCGGCGCTGGCGGCGTCTCGCCCCGGCGGAGGTAGGTGCGCGCGGCGTTGTAGCCCGACGACAGGATGTTCGTGGTGAGGTTGCGGTGCGTGCCCAGCGCCCCCTTGGGCGCGCCGGTCGTGCCGCTGGTGTAGAAGATCGTCGCGTCGTCGTCGGGCGCGATGGCGGCGGGGGGCAGCGGCGCGTCCGGCAGGGTCGCGTAATCGTGCGGCGTCCCGATCACGTCCTCCAGCCGGCGCGCGTCGGTCAGCGGCGTGACGGCGCGCGCGACGAGGACGTGGCGGAGCGCGGGCAGGTCGGGATAGCGGTCGGCCAGCCGCTCGTGCCGCTCGCCATCGACGATCAGCACGGTCGCGCCCGCATCGTGAAGGCCGTAATGCAGTTCCGCGCCCGTCCACCAGGCGTTGAGCGGCACCGCGATCGCGCCGATGGCGGTGATCGCGAAGAAGGCGACGGGCCATTCGGGCAGGTTGCGCATCGCGAGCGCGACGCGGTCGCCCCTGCCGACGCCCAGTCGGACCAGCTCGGCCGCGAGCGCCGCGACGGCGCGATAGCTCGCCTCGTAGCTGACGCGCTCATCCTCGTGGATCGACAGCAGCCGGCTGCCGTGCGCGCGCGCCGCCTCGATCAGGACGCGCAGCGACGCGGGCGCGTTCTTCCAAACGCGCGTCGGCACGCCGTTGACGGTGGGGCTCTCCATCTCGAACGGCGCGCCGGGCGCGGTCAGCGCGGCGCGGGCGGCGGCGATGGAGAGGGCGGGCCAGGATGGGGAAAGCGGGACGGCGGGTGCGCTGGCCACGGAAGAACCTCTAAGCTGTCGAAGACCGGGTTTCGAGCCGGCGGGCGAAGGCTACGCTTGAAAAGCGCGGCGCTCAAGGCGATAGGGCTGGCCGGGTTTGAAGGCGAGGTATGGAGCGAATGACACAGGACGCGCGCGCGCTCGGGTTCGATCCCGACCGTCTCGCGCGGATGGATGCGTTCGTCCGCGAGCGGTATCTCGACACCGGGCTGCTCGCCAACGCGCAGCTGCTGGTGGCCCGTGACGGCGCGATTGCGCATTTCTCGCATGGCGGCGCGGCGCGGGAGGGCGGCGCGGCGGTGGACGAGGGTTCGCTGTTCCGCATCGCGTCGATGACCAAGCCGATCACGAGCCTCGCGTTCATGCAGCTGGTCGAGCGCGGGCTGGTTGCGGCGGATACGCCCGTCCACCATGTGCTGCCCGAGCTGAAGGGCGTCGGCGTCTATGCCGGCGGCGGCGCGGGCGTGCCGTTCGTGACGAAGCCGACCGCGGAGCCGATGCGGATGCTCGACCTGCTGCGGCACACGTCGGGGCTGACCTATGGCTTCCAGAACCGCTCCAACATCGACGCCGCCTATCGCGCGGCGAAGCTGGGCGAGTGGCATGGCGATGATGACCTGCAGGGCTTCATCGCGCGGCTGGCCGCCTTGCCGCTGGAGTTCTCGCCCGGGGAGGCGTGGAACTACTCGGTCTCCACCGACGTGCTGGGCGCGGTGGTCGAGCGGGTGTCGGGGCAGACGCTTGACGCCTATTTCGCCGAGCACATCCTCGCCCCGCTCGGGATGCACGACACCTTCTTCCAAGTGCCCGCGGACAAGCTCGACCGGCTGACCGACTGTTATGCGCTCCACCCCAGGCACGGCCGCGTCCTGTACGATCGCGGCGCGGACAGCGCCTGGGCGAAGGCGCCCAGGCTGCTGTCGGGCGGCGGCGGGCTGGTATCCACCGCGCTCGATTACCACCGTTTCTGCCAAATGTGTGCCAATGGCGGCGAGCTGGACGGCGCGCGGGTCATCGGGCGCAAGACGCTGGAGCTGATGCGGATGAACCACCTGCCCGGCCGATCGGATCTCGCGTCCATGTCCAAGTCGCTGTTCAGCGAGACGCAGAATGCCGGCACCGGCTTCGGCCTGGGCTTCGCGGTGGTGCAGGACGTGGCGAAGACGATGATGCCGGGCTCGGTCGGGGAGTATTATTGGGGCGGGATGTTCTCCACCGCCTTCTTCATCGATCCCGTGGAGCGGCTGCACATGGTGTTCATGACGCAGCTGATGCCGTCGTCGGCCTATCCGATCCGCCGCGAGCTGAAGACGATGATCTACGCCGCGTTGTTGTAACCATCCTGCCCCATTCGTCCCGAGCGAAGTCGGGGACGGCGGCGGGACGGTGTCTGGACTTCGCTCGACACGAACGTTCTCTTATCATTTCGGAGCTGCCCATCATGACCTCTCCCATCCGCACCGAGCGCCACGGCGACGTGCTCGTCATCATCTCCGACAACCCGCCGGTGAACGCGCTGGGCGCGGCCGTCCGCTCCGGGCTGGAGGCCGCGATCAAGCAGGGGGTCGCGGACGACTCGGTCACCGCCATGGTGATCCGCTGCGATGGCCGCACCTTCTTCGCGGGCGCGGACATCACCGAGTTCGGCAAGCCGATGCAGGGGCCGCCGCTGCCGATGGTGGTGGACGTGATCGAGGCGTCGTCCAAGCCGGTCGTGGCCGCAATCCACGGCACCGCGCTGGGCGGCGGCTGCGAGGTGGCGCTGGGCTGCCATTACCGCGTCGCGGTGCCGTCGGCGAAGCTGGGGACGCCGGAGGTGAAGCTGGGGCTGCTGCCCGGTGCGGGCGGGACGCAGCGGCTGCCGCGCGTGGCCGGCGTGAAGCTGGCGCTGGAGATGTGCGCGCTGGGCAACCCGATCGGCGCGCTGGCGTCGCTCGCGGCCGGCCTGGTCGACCGTATCGTGGGCGAGGACAGCCTGGCGGCGGACGCGATCGGCTTCGCGAACGAGGTCGCGGGCAGGCGCCCGATCCCGCGTGCGTCCGAGAAGTCGGTGACGCCCGACCCGGACGCGGTGGCCGCGTTCCAGCAGGCCAATGGCCGCAAGCTGCGCGGCTTCGACGCGCCCGCCGCCAACATCGCCTGCGTGGAAAAGGCGGCGTCTGGCGTTCCCTTCCAGGAGGGCGTCGCGTTCGAGCGTGCCGAGTTCATGAAGCTGATGGGCGGCACTCAGTCCGCCGCGCAACGCTACCTGTTTTTCGCCGAGCGTCAGGCGGCCAAGGTCGATGACATTCCCGAGGGCACGCCGCTGCGCCCGGTCAAGTCGGTCGGCATCATCGGCGCGGGCACGATGGGCGGCGGCATCGCGATGAATTTCTTGCAGGCGGGCATTCCGGTCACGATCGTCGAGACCGCGCAGGAGGCGCTCGATCGCGGCCACGCCACCATCCGCAAGAACTATGACGCTTCGGCCAAGCGCGGCCGCTTCACGCCCGAGCAGGTCGAGGGACTGATGGGCCGCCTCACCCCGACGCTCGACCTGTCGGCACTGGCCGACTGCGACCTCATCATCGAGGCCGTGTACGAGAACATGGACGTCAAGAAGGAGCTGTTTGCCAAGCTGGACGGCATCGCCAAGCCGGGCGCGATCCTGGCGTCCAACACCTCCTATCTGGACATCAACGAAATCGCGTCCGTGACGTCGCGTCCGCAGGACGTGATCGGGATGCACTTCTTCTCGCCCGCCAATGTGATGAAGCTGCTGGAGGTGGTGCGCGGCGCCAAGACCGCGCCGGACGTGCTGGCGACGGTGATGGCCCTCGCCAAGCCGATCGGCAAGGTCGCGGTAGTGTCGGGCGTGTGCGACGGCTTCATCGGCAACCGGATGCTGAAGGAGCGGCAGCTGCCTGCGATGGCGATGCTGATGCAGGGCACCCGGCCCGACCAGATCGACAAGGCGATCGTCGATTTCGGGATGCCGATGGGGCCGTTCCAGATGAGCGATCTCGCCGGCGTCGATATCGGCTGGCACCGCGACCCGACCCGGATCGAGAACATCCGCGACGCGCTCGCCGCGCGGGGACGCTGGGGGCAGAAGACGGGCAAGGGCTTCTACGACTATGACGAGAAGCGCACCCCCTCCCCCTCGCCCGAGGTCGCGGAGATCATCGCGGATTTCCGCGCGCAGTCGGGCGCCCAGTCCCGCGACTTCACCGATGGGGACATCATCGAGGCGACGCTGTACCCGATGGTGAACGAGGGCGCGAAGATCCTGGACGAGGGCATCGCCCAGCGCGCGTCCGACATCGATGTGGTGTGGATCTATGGCTATGGCTGGCCGGTCTATCGCGGCGGGCCGATGTTCTGGGCGAACACGGTCGGGCTGGACAAGGTGGTCGCCGGGCTGGAGCGCAACGGCGTCGAGGTCGCGCCGCTGCTGCGCCGCAAGGCCGAGGCGGGCGAGACGTTCTGATGAGGGATGCGACGTTCCCCCTCCCCTTCAGGGGAGAGGGTGGCCGAGCCGCAGGCGAGGTCGGGAGAGGGGCAGTGGTGACGCGCTTGGCACTGCCCGTCTCCCTTCCGCAGCGCTGGCGCGCTGCTCCCTCCCTCTCCCCTGAAGGGGAGAGGGAATAGTGGAGCGTACCGCCCTTGCCACCGCCGCCGCCGCCCGCGCGGGGGAGACCACCGCGCTCGCCGAGTGCGACGCCGCGATCGCGCGGATCGAGGCGCGTGACGGCGCGCTGAATGCGGTGGTGGTGCGCGACTTCGACCGGGCACGCGCCGCCGCCCGGGCGTTCGACGAGAGTGGCGACAAATGCCGACCACTCGCCGGCGTCGCGATGACGGTGAAGGAGAGCTTCGACGTCGCCGGCCTGCCGACCACCTTCGGCTTCGTCGAGCATCGCGACCACATCGCACGCGCGGACGCGGCCGTCGTGCGCCGGCTGAAGGCCGCGGGCGCGATCATCCTGGGCAAGACCAACGTGCCGCCGGCGCTCGGCGATCTGCAGTCGAACAATCCCGTCTATGGCCGCACGGTGAACGCGCACGACCCCGCGCGCGTCGCGGGTGGCTCGTCGGGCGGCGCGGCGGTGGCGCTGGCGGCGGGCATGGTGCCGCTGGAGTTCGGCTCGGACATCGGCGGCTCGATCCGCGTGCCCGCCGCGTTCAACGGCGTCTGGGGGCACAAGCCGACCTGGGGCGCGGTGCCGCCCGACGGGCATTATTTCCCCGGCACCGACTGGGCGCGCACCGCGCTGGCGGTGGTCGGGCCGATGGCGCGCGACGCGGCCGATCTGCACGCGACGCTGGACGTGGTCGCCGACCATCCGCTGGCGCCGGCGCGGCGCCATGGCGAGGGGTGGCGCGTGCTTATGCTCACCGCCCATCCCAAGGCGAAGGTGCAGCGATCGATCGTGGCCGCCATGGCGTCGCTCGCGGATCGCTGGCGCGCGGCCGGCGCGGTGGTGGACGCGGAGAGCGAGCTGCTGCCCGACCTCGATCGCCAGACGCGCGGCTATGAGCAGATGCTGACCATCGCCCTCGGACGGCGGATGCCACTCGCGCCGGGGCATGCGCCACCCGCGCTCGAGACCTGGCTGGAGCTGCATGACGAGCAGGCCCGGCTGCAACGCCAGTGGCGCCGCCTGTTCGAGCATTATGACGCGGTGATCGCGCCCGCGCTGGGCGTCACCGCGTTCGCGCATGACGACACGCCGCTTGCCCAACGCCGTCTCGTGATCGACGGCGCCGACACGCCCTTCGCGCAACAGCTCGCCTTCGCTGGCCTGGCCACCTTTCCCATGCTGCCCGCCACCAGCGTGCCGATCGGCGCCGATGCCGACGGGCTGCCGATCGGGGTGCAGGTGATCGCCGATCTCTACGCCGACCATACGGCCATCGCCGCCGCCGACGCGGCGCACCGGGTGGCATAACAGTGACGTTCCACGCCATCCCCGTTCGTTCCGCGCGAAGGCGAGGGGCATTGTGTCTCGACTGCGCTCGACACGAACGGTTTCATGATCCTCGGAGCTGAACCCATGACCGACCTCGACACTTTTCGCACAGAGACGCGGGCCTGGCTCGCGCAGAACTGCCCGCCCGAGATGCGCGAGCCGCTGCGCACGGAGAAGGACGTGTGCTGGGGCGGGCGCCGTTACGACCCCGCCGCCAACCCGCCACAGGCGCGCTGGCTCCGGGTCATGGCGGAGCGCGGCTGGACGGTGCCCGACTGGCCGACCGACTATGGCGGCGGCGGCCTGAGCCCGGCCGAGACCAAGGTGCTGCGCGAGGAAATGGCCGCGATCCGCGCGCGCAATCCGCTCAACTCGTTCGGCATCTCGATGCTCGGGCCGGCGCTGCTGAAATACGGCACGGAGGCGCAGAAGAAGGAACACCTCCCCCCCATCGCGCGCGGCGAGATCCGCTGGTGCCAGGGCTATTCGGAGCCCAACGCCGGCTCCGACCTGGCCGGGCTGCAGACCGCGGCGGTGTCGGACGGCGACGACTATCTCGTCACCGGGCAGAAGGTGTGGACCTCCTATGCCGACCAGGCCGACTGGATCTTCTGCCTGGTCCGCACATCGAAGGAATCGAAGCAGGGCGGGATCAGCTTCGTGCTGTTCGACATGGCCTCGCCCGGGGTCTCGACCAAGCCGATCCTGCTGATCAGCGGCTATTCGCCGTTCTGCGAGACGTTCATGGACGGGGTGCGCGTCCCCAAGCGCAACCGCATTCATGACGAGAACAAGGGGTGGGACGTCGCCAAATACCTGCTCGGCCATGAGCGCGAGATGATCTCTGGCATGGGCCTGGGCGGCCAGGGCGAGAACCCGCTGGTCGCGGGCGCGATCGCGACGGTCGGCGTCGATCATGACGGGCGGCTGGCGGACCCGATCCTGCGCGCGCAAATCGCGCTATTCGAGGTCAAGGCCAAGGCGTTCCGCGCCATGTCCGAGCGGTTCATCGACGAGCTCAAGGCGGGCAAGGCGCATCCCGCGCAGCCGTCGATGATGAAATATTACGGGACGGAGCTGAACAAGTCGCGCCACGAGCTGCTCATGGCGGCGGGCGGGTCGGACACGCTGGAATGGGACAGCGACCGTTCCAGCGGCGGCGCGGCGGCGCGCGCATGGCTCAGGACCAAGGCCAATTCGATCGAGGGCGGGACCAGCGAGATCCAGCTCAACATCGTCGCCAAGCGCATCCTGGAGCTGCCGGCGTGATGCCTTCCCTCTACCCTTCAGGGGAGAGGATGGCCGAGCGCAGCGAGGTCGGGAGAGGGGCGGTAAGCCCCCATCGCCGCACGGCCCCGCTCTCCGACCCTCTCCCCTGAAGGGGAGAGGGAGAAAGAAGACAACGATGCCCCTCTACCTTTCCGACGACCAGACCACGCTGCAGGACACGATCCGCGATTTCGTCGCCGATGCCGCGCCGGTGTCGCACCTGCGCGGCTTGCGCGATGCCGACGACCCGACCGGCTTCTCCCGCGACCTGTGGAAGCAGTTCGCGGAGATGGGCTTCACCGGCATCCTGATCGGCGAGGACGCGGGTGGCCTGGGCATGGGCCATGTCGAGGCGGGCGTGGTGCTGGAGGAGATCGGGCGCAACCTGTCGCCCTCCCCCTTCCTCACCACCGCGGTCGCCGCGGTCGAGGCGTTGCGCGGCACGGGCGCGGCGGCGCGCTGGTATCCCGGCATCGTCGCGGGCGAGACGGTGGCGGCGCTCGCGATCGACGAGGCGGCCAAGCACCGCGACCGGATCGAACTCACCGCCGAGCGGTCGGGCAACGGCTTCCGCCTGACCGGCGCCAAGCGGTTCGTAACCCACGGCCATGTCGCCGACCTGCTGATCGTCGCCGCGCGCACCGCCGGCGGGCCGGAGGACGCCGACGGCGTGACGCTGTTCGCGGTGCCGAACGACGCCGCCGGCCTGACCGCCACGCCCGAGCGGCTGGCCGATGCGAGCATCGCCGCGCGGCTCGAGCTGGACGGCGTCGAGGTCGATGCGGACGCGGTGATCGGCGAGGTGGACGCCGGGCGCGACCCGCTCAATCGCCTGCTCCGCGCCGGGCGCACGGGCGCGGCGGCCGAGCTGGTCGGCGTCGGCGACGGGGCGATGAGCATGACGCTGGGCTACCTCAAGGAACGCAAGCAGTTCGGCACCGTCATCGGCACTTATCAGGCGCTGCAGCACCGCGCCGCGCATCTCTATTCGGAGATGGAAGTCGCGCGCGCGACCGTGCTCAAGGCGCAGCAGCTGCTCGATGCGGGTGGCGATGCGGACGAAGCGGTGGCGGTCGCCAAGGCGCAGGCCGCGCTCGCGACGGCGCTCAGCGTCCAGGAAGGCATCCAGATGCATGGCGGCATCGGCATGACCGACGAATATGACATCGGCTTCTACATAAAGCGCCACCGCGTCCTCGCCGAGCTGTGGGGCGACGCCAACTTCCACGCCGACCAGCTCGCGCGCGCGGCGGGGTATTGATGGCGGACGCGGCGCCCACCCCATACGCGCTCGCCGCCGGCCTGGTCGCGCTGCTCGACGTCGAGCAGATCGACACCGATCTGTATCGTGGTCCCCGCAACCCGGGCGGCACGGGTCGCGTGTTCGGCGGGCAGGTGATCGGCCAGGCGCTGCAGGCGGCGCAGCGCTCGGTGGAGGGCAAGGACGCGCACTCGCTCCACGCCTATTTCATGCGGCCCGGTGACGAGACGGTGCCCATCATCTATCGCGTCGTGCGCGACTTCGAGGGGCGAACCTTCGCCACCCGCCGCGTGATCGCGACGCAGCGCGGGCAGCCGATCCTGAACATGGCCGCCTCGTTCCAGGTCGCGGAAGAGGGCTTCCATCACCAGGACGCGATGCCCGCCGACGTGCCCCCGCCCGACGCGCTGAAGTCCGAGTTGCAGCTCCGCGCCGAGCAGGTGGACTCGGTCCCCAAGGCCTGGCGCGAGGCGTTCCTGCGCCGCTGCAGCCCCATCGACATCCGCCCGCTGCACCCGCGCAGCTGGTTTACGCCGGTCAGGCGCGAGCCGGTCAACCATAGCTGGTTTCGCTGCGTCGGCGCGCTGCCCGACGACCCGGCGCTGCACCGCGCGGTGCTGGCCTATGCGAGCGACATGGCGCTGATGGCGACGTCGATGATGCCGCACGGCGTCAACTGGATGACGCCGGGGATGCAGGCGGCGAGCCTTGACCACGCGCTGTGGCTGCACGAGCCGGTGCGGGCCGACGAGTGGCTGCTCTATGCGACCGACAGCCCCTGGGCCGGGCACGGGCGCGGCATGAACCGGGGCCGCATCTTCACGCGGGATGGACGGCTGGTGGCCAGCGTGGCGCAGGAAGGCCTGATCCGTCAGAGAATGCCAACATAAGGCAAGCAGGGCTTAACCGTTTTTTCGCGCCTCCTTGCTAGGAACGGGTCGCCACTCGGAGGCCGCTGCATGATCCGTCTGCTCTACATCAGTACCGCCCGCCAGCCCGTCACCCCCGAACTGCTGGCGGACATCCTCAAGACCTCGCGCCGCAACAACGCGGCGGTGGACGTCGGCGGGCTGTTGATCGTGGGCGGGCGCCGCTTCCTGCAAGCGTTGGAAGGGCCCGAGGCGGCGGTGATGACCACCTATGACCGTATCGCGCGCGACCCCCGCCATTTCGCGGTGGTGCAGCTGGCGCGCGAGACGATCACCGAGCGCCAGTTCCCGCGCTGGTCGATGGGCGCGCAGGCCGGCCGCACGCCGCGCGGCGACGCCGATGTCTCGGCCGCCGTGGCCGAGTTGATCGCGCCGATCCAGGACGCCAACCTCCGCCGCTATTTCACCGGCTTCGCGGAGCGCCAGGCCGCGGCCTGACCGCTCAATCCGGTGGCGGCGCGCCATCGACCAGCAGCCGCGCCGCATCGCCCATGCGGAACCGCACGCGATCGACGCAGCCGACATAGCCGGTGTTCGACGCGGGCTTGGTCGCCCCCCGGATCACGTTCAGCGCCCACGCGCCGAAGTCCGCGCTCGGTTCGGCGGCAAGGACGCGCGGATTGCCCGTGGCACCCCAGGGCGCGACGTCATACGCCACCACCGCCCAGCCCTCGATCGCGCGACGCCGATAGGCTTCGGGGAAGGTCAGCGTCGGCTGGCGCTGATAGGGCAGATGCTCGGGGCAGGTCGCGCCGGCCGGGCGCAGCGAGACTTCCGACGGCGGCTCCGGCGCGGCGAGCGTGACGGCCGCGCGCCAGTAGGGATACAGGCACCCCGGCCGCGCGCCCGGCGTGAACCGCGAGCGGGCGACCGCGGCGAGCGCCGCCCGGTCGAGCGCCGCGTTGCCGGTCCCAGTCACGCGGCGGCCGCGCACCGGCCGGCCCTTCGCGTCGAGGTCGTAGCCCACCATCGTCCAGTCGCGCTCGCCCGGTGTGCCCGGCAGCGTGCGGAACGCCGGATAGGCGCGCACGAGCGGCTCCGGCCGGGGATCGGTGGCGCAGGTCGCGCCGGGGGGCATGATCCGCCGCCACCCCGCCCTTGGCAGCGCGCCGCCGGTGGGCGCCAGCGAATAGGCGATCAACGCCGCGACGGGAGCGTCGGCCAGCGCGGCCCGGCCCGGGCGGGAGGGGGCCCCGCCGCCCCGGCGCGCCGCCCCCGGCGCGGCGCGCCGCCGC
>CAXTWJ010000041.1:11586-13103 GCA_964247925.1 uncultured Sphingomonas sp. | reverse complement strand
GCGTCACGGGAGTAATCCCGTGACGTCGAAACTCGGCTGAAGCCGAGCTGGCGCATCCCGTGGGTTGCTGCGCTACCCACGTGCGCGCTCAGTCGTACCGGCGCAGGATTCCCGAGAGCTTGCCTTGGATGCGCACCTGGTTGGGAGCGTAACGCTGGGGATCATAGGCCCGGTTGGCGGGGTCGAGCCGGACCATTGCGCCCTCACGCCGGAAATATTTCAGCGTTGCCTCGACCTCGTCGATCAGCGCCACCACGATCTCGCCGTCGCGCGCGACCTCCTGCCGCTTGACCAGCGCATAGTCGCCGTCGAGAATGCCGGCCTCCACCATCGAGTCGCCGGCGACCTCCAGCGCGTAATGCTCGCCCTGGCCGAGCAGGGCGGCGGGAACGGCGAGCATCGACGCGCCCTCGAACGCCTCGATCGGGACGCCGGCGGCGATGCGGCCGTGCAGCGGAATCTCGATCACGTCGTTGGCGGGCGTGGGCAGATCGCGAAGCTGCGGAAGGTCGCGTCCTACCACGTCCTTCGTAACCTTTCGCTCGGCCCGCTCGGGCATCCGCAGCACCTCCAGCGCGCGCGCGCGGTTGGGGAGACGGCGGATGAACTGGCGCTCTTCCAGCGCGGAGATCAGGCGGTGGACACCCGACTTGGATTTGAGATCCAGCGCTTCCTTCATCTCCTCGAACGAGGGCGACACACCCGTGTCGTTCAGGCGATCATTGATGAAGCAGACAAGCTCGTGCTGCTTGCGGGTGAGCATGGCCATGGACTCCACATCCGGGAACAGACGCGAAACCAATATGGAACAAAAAAGATGCCGTCAACCCAGGTTACCACCGATATCGAGGAGTTCCGCCGAGTCGCCTGCACTGGCCGGCGGTGCATGAGCGGGACGGATCACCAGGCAGGTCGAGCGCGCGAGCGTCAGCAGCATGGAGCTGTCCTGGATGGCGGCGGCGTACACGCGACCGTCGCGCTCGGCGGCGCGGAGATAGTCGGTGCGCCCGTTGTTCGCGGGCAGGTTCTCGCCCAGCACGCCCGGGCGCGTGCGGGGCAGCGGGTCGCGTGCGCCAGCAAGGTGCGCGATCACCGGCCGAACGAACAGGACGGTCGTGACGAAGGCGGAGACGGGGTTGCCGGGCAGGCCGAGCACCAAGCCGCCACCCAGCCGGCCGGCCATCATCGGCTTGCCCGGCCGCAGCGCCACCCGCCAGAAGTCGATCGCCCCGCCCGCCGCCTCCAGCGCGGGGCGGACCAGGTCGTGATCGCCTACCGACGCGCCGCCCGAAGTGACGAGCAGATCGGCGTCGAAGTTGGCAAAGGTGGCGCCAAGCATCGCCAGATCGTCAGGCAGGATGCCCATGTCGGTCAGTTCGACCGGCAGGTCGGCCAGCATCGCGGCCAGCATCGCGCGATTGGACTCGGGCAGCGCCAGGCTGGCCACCGGTGTGCCCGGTTCGACCAGCTCGTCGCCCGTCGCGACCAGCGCCACCCGCACCCGTCGCCGCACCGGC
>CAXTWJ010000041.1:3645-11576 GCA_964247925.1 uncultured Sphingomonas sp. | reverse complement strand
CCCCCGGGGCGCGGCCCACGGACGGGCAGCGTCCCGTGGCCGGCGGGGGCGGCGACCGCGAGGCGCGCGGGGCTGACACGCTCGCCGGCGTCGATCAACAGATCGCCTTGCGCGAAGTCGAGCCCCTTCGCGCGCGTGTTGCGGCCCAGCCGGGCCGGACCTTCGCCGGCCAGGTGAAGCAGCTCGCCCTCGCGCCGCGCCTCCTCCTGGATCAGCACCGTGTCCGCCCCATCGGGCAGTGCCGCGCCCGTGAAGATGCGCGCCGCCTCGCCCGGCCCGACCGGCTGCGCGAGCGGGCGTCCCGCCGCGCTCTCGCCGACGACGCGCCACGGCCCGGGCAGGTCGGCGAAGCGGATCGCATAGCCGTCCATCGCCGACAGGTCGGCGGCGGGCTGCGTGCGCAGCGCATGGACCGGCGCCGCGGCCCAGCGCCCGGCCGCCTGCGCGAGCGGCACCCTTTCGGGAATGACGGGATCGGCCAGCGCGAACAGGCGAGTTTGGGCGTCTGCGATGGTGAGGAGGGTCATTCGCTCGACCTGCGTGCTTCGCTGGTACGGGTCAACTCAGCAGCCAATTCGTGGTATCCGAAGGCATGCGCCGGGTCACCATTGCCACGTTCGCCATGCTTCTAGCCGGCTGTGAAGGCGCTGAGCTATCGTCTGTGAAGTCGAATTGCGCCCGACCAGCCGACTTTCACTCGTTCAGCAGTGTCTATTGGACCCGTCAGCGCGGGATCGAGCCTTTGCTGAATAGGATCGGCTTGGAAGGGCGTGCTGGCGCGCCGACTTGGAATGGCGTGCCCCTCGGCGGTTTAGAGGATACGAGTTCGTGGACGGTGCTCGATAAACATCTGGATCAGACGAGCCGGTTGATCCCACAGCCTAATGTGACGCTCGATTTCGATCGTGGCGTTTCCTGCAGCGCCGTGAACCGGACCCGAGCACTAATGCGTAAACGCCTGCAGTGCGCCATTAGCGACAAATGCTTTCAGGGATCACCGCTGAGCCACGCCGTCAACTAAGGCGCCAATCACCCGACTTGCCGCCCGATTTTGCCACGACGCGGACGCCTTCGATCACCATGCCGCGATCGAGCGCCTTGGCCATGTCGTAGATGGTGAGCAGCGCGACGGAAGCGGCGGTCAATGCGTCCATCTCGACGCCGGTCTTGCCGTCGGTGGCGCAGGTTGCGGTGACGGTGATCGCGTCGTCGCCCAGCATCAGGTCGAGCGTGACGCGGGTGAGGGGCAGCGGGTGGCAGAGCGGGATCAGCTCGCTCGTGCGCTTGGCGGCCATGATGCCG
This sequence comes from uncultured Sphingomonas sp., assembly GCA_964247925.1. GTDB lineage: Bacteria > Pseudomonadota > Alphaproteobacteria > Sphingomonadales > Sphingomonadaceae > Sphingomonas. Next base: position 10,274 of record CAXTWJ010000041.1, on the reverse strand, counting down.
GCGACGCGCGCCACGGCGAGAACGTCGCCCTTTTTCGTTTTGCCGTCGCGGATGGCGGCGAGTGCCTCGGCGGACATGGTGATGCGGCCGGTCGCGGTCGCCGCGCGCTTGGTGACGGGCTTTCCGCCGACATCGACCATGCGCGCGGCGCCCGCCTCGTCGAGGTGGGTGAGGTCAGCCATCGAGCAGTGCCCGCGTGGCCGCCTCCACGTCCGGCTGACGCATCAGGGACTCGCCGACGAGGAAGGTGCGGATGCCGTGAGCGGCGGCCGCCTGGAGGTCGGCGTGGATGGCGATCCCGCTTTCCGACACGATCGTATAGCCGGCAGGAACACGCGCGGCGAGCTGCCACGCTCTGCGATGATCGGTGTGGAAGGTCTTGAGATCGCGATTGTTCACGCCGATCAGCGTCGAGCGGAGGCGGAGCGCGCGGTCGAGCTCGGCCTCGTCATGGACCTCGATCAGCACGTCCATGCCGGCCTCCAGCGCGGCGGCCTCGAGGTCGGCGAGGGCAGCGTCGTCGAGCGCGGCGACGATCAGCAGGACGGCGTCCGCCCCGTGCGCGCGCGCCTCGGTGACCTGCCAGGTATCGACCATGAAGTCTTTGCGCAGCACGGGCAGCGTCACGGCGGCGCGGGCCTGCATCATATGGTCGAGATGCCCCTGAAAGAACGGCTCATCGGTCAGCACCGACAGGCACGCCGCGCCGCCGGCGGCATAGGCGCGGGCGTGCGAAGCGGGATCGAAGTCGGCGCGGATCAAGCCCTTGGAGGGCGATGCTCGCTTGATCTCCGCGATCAGCGCGAAGCCGCTCGCCGCCTTCGCCCGGAGCGCCGCGTGGAAGCCGCGCGGCGCGTCGCGCGGGGTGGGCAGGGCGCCCCCCTTCCGTGTCGCCACCGTCCGGCGGGTGGCGGCCAGGATGTCGGCTAGGCGGCTCATGCCCAAGCTATCCAGCGGTCGAGCAGGTGGGTTGCCGCGCCGGAGTCGATGGCCTCGGCCGCGCGGGTCGCCGCCGAACGCAGGTCCGACGCGACTCCCGCGAGCAGCAGCGCGGCAGCGGCGTTGAGAAGGACGGCGTCGCGATACGCGCCCGCTTCCCCCCTCAGCACGCGGCGCAGCGCGAGCGCGTTGAACGTCGGATCGCCGCCGCGGATCGCGGTCAGCGGGTGGCGCGGCAGGCCCGCGTCCTCCGGCGTGACCTTCGGCGACAGCTGGACCGCGCCGACGCACTCGACCAGGCTGGGGCCGGCGCCGGACAGCTCGTCCAGCCCTTCCGCGCCCGATATCACCAGCGCGGCGGCCGTCCCCAGCTCGGCCAGCGCGGCGGCGTAGACGGGCGCATAGTCCGGCCTCGCAATGCCGATCAGCTGGCGGCCGACGCGCGCCGGGTTGGCGAGCGGACCCATGAGGTTGAAGATCGTGCGCCGGCCGATGCGCTGCCGGATCGGCTGGATGCGGCGCATCGCGGGATGGTGGTTGGGCGCGAACAGGAAGCAGATGCCGAGCTCGTGCAGCGTTTCCTCCGCCAACGCGCCGGCCCGGTCCATGTCCAGCCCCAGCGCCTCCAGCGTATCGGCGGCGCCCGCCTTGGACGAGGCGGCGCGGTTGCCGTGCTTGGCGACCGGCACGCCGCAGGCGGCTACTACCAGCGCGACGGCGGTGGAGACGTTGAGGGTGTGGTGGCCGTCGCCGCCTGTGCCGCAGACGTCGATCGCGCCCGGCGGCGCGCTGATGGGGAGCAGGCGTTCGCGCAAGGCGCGTGCGGCCTCGGCGATCTCGATCGAGGTCTCGCCGCGCTCGGTCAGCGCGAGGAGAAATGACCCGATCGCGTCGTCCGGCACGCGGCCGTCCAGGATGTCAGCGAACGCAGCGCCCGCGCTCTCATGGGACAGCGGCGTGTCGGGCGAGGGCAGGATGGCGAGCGTCGTCACGCCGGCTCCGCGACGCGCACACCCGCGAGCCGGAGGAAATTGGCGAGCATGGCGTGGCCGTGCTCGGTCGCGATCGACTCGGGGTGGAACTGGACGCCGTGGATCGGCAGGGTGGCGTGGCGGAACCCCATCACCGTCCCGTCCTGCGCGCGCGCGTTGACGTGGAGCGCGGGCGGCACGGCGTTGACGATCAGTGAATGGTAGCGCGTGGCGGTGAAGGGCGAGGGCAGGCCGGCGAACAGCCCGGTGCCGTCGTGGAGCACGGGCGAGGTCTTGCCGTGCATCAGCCCGCCGCGCTCGACGCGCCCGCCGAAATGCTGGCCGATCGCCTGATGCCCCAGGCACACGCCGAGCAGCGGCCGCGCCTCGGCCGCGCAGGCAGCGACGAGGTCGAGGGTGACGCCGGCATCGTTCGGGGTCTTCGGGCCGGGCGAGATCAGGAACGCGTCCGCGCCAGACGACAGCGCCTGACCGGCGGAGATGGCGTCGTTGCGCACCACCTCAACGGCGGCGCCCAGTTCCTGGAGATAATGAACCAGATTCCAGGTAAAACTGTCGTAATTGTCGATGACCAGGATCATGGGCGCGCTGTAACGGCTCGAGTGGGCGGCGTCACGCGGGCCTTTGTCGCAGGGCGGACATCGTCGGGACACGGGCGTGGGGCAGGGCCGGCCGGCGGACCAAAAGTCGGAGCCGCGCGTTGACCTAGATGAAGGAGTTCATGCCCATGTTGCGTTTCATCCTCGCCTCCGCGCTGATTGCCGCGCCCGCGGTCGCCGTGGCGCAAACCGCGGCCGGCAGCACCCCGCAGCGCATCCGCTCGGTCACGATCACGCGCGGCCAGCCCTGTCCCAAGAGCACGGGCGACGAGGTGGTGGTGTGCTCGACCCTGGACGAGCCATATCGCATCCCGTCCAAGCTGCGCGAGCCGGCCAACCCGGCCGCGACCCAGAGCTGGGTCAATCGGCAGGCGTCGATCGACGATGTCAGCCGCGTGGCGGGGGGGCTGCCCGACACTTGTTCGCCGGTCGGCACGGGTGGCCAATCGGGCTGCGCACTGGCGATCAACCGGCAGTTCGCGGCGGAGAAGCGGGCGCAGGCGAGCGGGCAGCAGCCATAGGCGCTACTGCCCCCAGCCGCTCTCGCCCGCGCGGTTGACCGCGTCGCGGGCAGCGGCGAGCATGGCGTCGGCCTTGGCCTCGCATTCGCGCTGTTCGGACGCGGGGTCGCTGTCGGCGACGATGCCCGCGCCGGCCTGGACGTGGATGGTGCCGTCCTTCACCACCGCAGTCCGGAGCACGATGCAGGAGTCCATCGAGCCGTCGGGAGAAAAATAGCCGACGCCGCCGGCGTAGGCGCCCCGCCGCTCGCCTTCCAGCTCGGTGATGATCTCGCAGGCGCGGACCTTGGGCGCGCCCGAGACGGTGCCCGCGGGGAAGCCGGCGAACAGCGCGTCCAGCGCGTCGCGGTCGGGGGCGAGCTGCGCGGTGACGTTGGACACGATGTGCATGACATGGCTGTAGAGCTCGACTGCGTAGCTCTCGGTCACGCGCACGCTGCCGGGCGCGGCGGCGCGGCCGGCGTCGTTGCGGCCGAGATCGAGCAGCATCAGATGCTCGGCTCTCTCCTTGGGGTCGGCGAGCAGGCTGGCGCGGTTCGCCTCGTCCTCCGCCGCCGTGCGGCCGCGCGGGCGCGTGCCGGCCATCGGCCGCACGGTGATCTCGCCGACGCGGACGCGGCCCCGGATCTCCGGGGACGCGCCGATCAGCGCAAAGCCGGGCAGGTCGAGATGGTAAAGGAACGGTGACGGGTTGATGCGCCGGAGCGAGCGGTAGAGCTCGAACGGCGGCAGCGCGAACGGCGCGGAGAAGCGCTGGGCGAGCACGACCTGAAAGATGTCGCCGGCGGTGATGTACTCCTTGGCCGTCGCGACCATCTCGCCGTAGCGGCCTGCCGGCATCGCGGGAGTGTAGCCCGGTTCGGGCAGGTAGTCGCGGACGGACGGGGGTAGCGGCGTGCTAGCGAGGCGTGCGGCGGTGGCGTCGAGCCGTTCTTCCGCTGCCGAGACGATCGCGGCCGAGTCGCGCCCCGGGTCGGGCCAAGCGGGCGCGATCAGAAACAGCGCGTCCGTGAGCCGATCGAAAACCAGCACCACGCTGGGCCGTACGAAGAGCATGTCGGGCAGCTCGAGCGGGTCGGCGGCGGGGTGGGGGAGGCGCGCCCCCAGCCCGCTGGTCTCATAGGCGAAATAGCCAACTAGACCCGCGAGCGCGGGGGGCAGCTCTGGCGGCACATCGCAGCGACACTCGGCGACCAGCGCGCGCAAGGCCGCCAGGGTCGGGCCGGCGGGCGTGAACGCATCGCGGTCGATTGCCCAGCGCCGGTTGATCGCCGCCACCTCGCCGTGCGCGCGGAACAGCAGGTCGGGGTCGAGGCCGATCAGGCTGTGTCGCCCGCGCGTGGTCGCGCCCTCGACCGATTCAAGCAGGAAGTCGCCGCGGCCCGGTTCGATCAGCTTGAGCGCGGCGGCGACGGGCGTCTCCGTGTCCGCGATCTGTCGCCGCCAGAGCAAGGCAGGCCGGCCAGCGGCGAGCGCGGTCTCCGCCTCAGCCCGGATTGGAACCTCCCTTGAGCAGTTCGGCGCGAACACGATCCACGACCTGCTGGTTGATGATCACGCCGACCGCCGCGCGCGCCGCCTTGGCGAACTGTTCCAGATACTCGCGCCCGACCACCTGGCCGAACGCGCCGCGGATCGCCGTCACGGTCTCCGGCTTGCCCGATGCGTTGCCGGGAACGATCGTATCCAGCTTGATCACGACCCAGCCGGCATTGCCGGGCGCTTCCAGGATTTTGGCGGTGCCGCGCGTCATCGCGAACATCAGCGCCAATGGCGCGCGGCCCGGACCCTGCGCGCGATCAAGGTCCTCGCGGCTGGCAGCGAGCTGGTGCGGTGGGGGGACGTTCACCCCGGTCTGGGACAGCGCCTGCACCAGGCTGACACCAGCGTCCACCTTGGCGAGCACCTGCCCGGCTACCTTGCGCGCGGCGAGGCGGGCGCGGTCGATCGCGATGTCCTTCGCCACCCCGTCGCGGACCTGCGCGAGGGGGCGCGGGGCGGCGTGCACCACACGGCCGAGCGCCACGATCGCGAAGCTGCCGTCCGGGCCGGTCGGGACCATCTGAGGTTCGTCGCCGTCCTGCAATTGAAATGCAGCGGCGACCAGCGGCGCCAGCGCGGGATCGGGCTTGCCGGACCCGTCGGGATCGATGCCGTTCGCCAGCAGCGCGGGCGTGGTCGCCGCCTGCAGCTTACGATCGCCGACGATCTCGTCGAGGGTCGCGTTCCCGGCGAGCGAATCGTCGATCGCATCGTGCATCTTGTTGAGCAGATCGACCGTCTTCTGCTTCGTGAGCGCGGTCGCGATCTCGCCATGCACCTGCGCCAGGCTGCGCCCCGCGACCTGTTCGACGGCATCGACGTGCGCGACCACGAAGCCGAGCGGCGCGCGCACGGGGCCGACCACCGCGCCCTTGTTCGCCCCGAACACGGCGGCCGCGACGGACGGCGAGGTCGTGCCGGCATAGGCGGCCCGATCCACGCCCTTCTGCACAGACGCTTCCAGCCCGGCCGCGCCGGCGGCGGCGGCCAGCGTGGCGCCGCCCTTCACCTTGGCCGCGATCGCCTGCGCGCCCACCTGATCGAGCACCACGACCTGGCTGATCGTGCGCTTCTCGGTCGCGGCGTATTTTGCACGGTCGGCGGCATAGGCCTGCGCGATCTCCGCCTCCGTCGGTGTCGCCTGTGCCGCGACCAGCGCGGGCGTGACGCGGGCGTAGCGGATCACGCGCCGCTCCGGCACGGTATAGCGCGGGAGGTTGCGGGCATAGTAGTTCTGCAGCTCCGCCGCGGTCGGGGCGGGGCCGGCGGGCATGGCCCTGGTCGGAATCAGGCCGATCGTGCCAGACCGCTTTTCCAGCGACAGCGACGCATAGGGCAGCGCCAGCTGCAGCGGCACCGCCGTCGGCTTTTGCAATCCGCCCGTCAGCTGCGTGGCGATGGTGTCCCGCTCCAGATCGGCGCGTACGCCCACCTCGCTCAGGTGGCGCTCGGCGAGCAGCGAGCGGAACAGGTTGGGGTCGAACTGCCCGCTTGGCCCCTGCAGCCCGGGGATGGACGCGATCTGCCCGTCCACCGCGCGTTTCGACACCAGCATCCCCCGCGCGCGACCGAACTGTTCCAGCGCGACCGCGTTGGTCAGCCGCTGCAGCGTCGCGTCCAGGCCGCCGCCCGCGATGAACTGCGCCATGTCGAGCGTCGGCTGCTGCTGGCGATAGCCCTCCATCTCCTGCTGCACCCGCTGCCGGAACTCGGGCGCGGAGATCGTGACCTTGCCGATCGTGGCGACGGTGTCGCCGCCGCCGCCCAGCGCCGCCATGCCCTGCGTGCGCAGCGAGGACACGTCGCCGCCCGCGAACGCCAGCGCGATCAAAACCAGCACGATCCCGGTGACGATCACGCCCACCTTGGAATAGATCAGGCGGCGGAAGAAGGAGAGCATGAACGGCCTTGCGCTGACGGGGATGCGCCGCCTTACGGGCGCCGGCGCGCGGCTTCAAGATTGCGCGAAGGAACGCTAGGGCGGGGCGAAAGGGAGACGGCGATGCGCCGCAGGCTGGTGGCGGGCAATTGGAAGC
>CAXTWJ010000041.1:0-3635 GCA_964247925.1 uncultured Sphingomonas sp. | reverse complement strand
GGACCGGGACGCGCGCGTCGCGCCTTGAGCTGGGGCGGGTCGCGACGGCGGCGGAGCTGAGCGCGGCGACGGTGGACGTCGGCGTCGCCGTGCCTTTCACGCTGATCGCGCCGGCCGCCGACCTGACCATGTCGCCGTACCTGGCCATCGGGGCGGAGGACGTGCACCCGGCCGACGGGGGCGCGCACACCGGCTGCGTCTCGGCGGCGCAGGTCAAGGACTCGGGCGCACGGTTCACGATCGTCGGTCACAGCGAGCGCCGCGCCGACCAAGGCGAGACGGACGGGCAGGTGCGCGCCAAGGCCGAAGCCGCGCGCCGCCACGGGCTGCACGTGATCCTGTGCGTGGGCGAGACGCTGTCCGAGCGCGAGGCGGGCGATTGCGAGAGCGTGGTGACCACGCAGCTCGCGGGGTCGCTCCCCGACGGCGCGGCCGGTGACTGGCTGTCGATCGCCTATGAGCCGGTCTGGGCGATCGGCACGGGGCGGACACCCACGGTGGTGGACGTGGCGACGATGCACGGGGCGATCCGCGCGACGCTGCGCGACCTGATCGGGGACGAGGCGGACGCGGTGCGGCTGCTGTACGGCGGCTCCGTCACGGGGGAGAACGCGCGCGAGCTGCTGGGCGCGAGCGACGTCGACGGCGCGCTGGTGGGCGGCGCGAGCCTGACCGCGGCGAAGTTCGTGCCGATCATCGAGGCCGCGGCCTAGAGTCGGTAACGCTCGCGCAGGCTTTGGTATGCCGCGCGCAGGCCGAATGCGTCGCCGCCCTTGGGCCGTCCCGCCCTGGCCGTCGGCCGCCACGCGAACACGTCCATGTGCGCCCAGGCGATCCCGGGCGGCACGAAGCGGCGCAGGAACAGCGCCGCCGTCACCGCGCCCGCCATGCCGCCCTCAGGCGCGTTCTGCAGGTCGGCGATGTCGGACTTGAGCAGCTCGTCATAGCCGTCCCACAGCGGCATCCGCCACAGCGGGTCGCCCAGCGCCATGCCGGCCGCGAGCAGCTGATCGGCGAGCGCATCGTCGTTGGCGAACAGCGGCGGCAGGTCCGGCCCCAGCGCGCCGCGCGCGGCGCCGGTCAGCGTGGCATAATCGAGGATCAACTCGGGGCCGCCCTCGACCGCCTTGGTCAGCGCATCGCCCAGGATCAGCCGTCCTTCCGCGTCGGTGTTGGTGTTCTCGACGGTCAGCCCCAGCCTCGTCCGCAGTACGTCGCCGGGGCGGAACGCGTTGCCGGCGATGCTGTTCTCCACCGCCGGGATCAGCAGGTGGAGGCGGACGGGCAGGTTCGCGGCCATGACCAGCCCCGCGAGCGCCAGCGCGTGCGCCGCGCCGCCCATATCCTTCTTCATCAGCCTCATGCCCGCGGACGGCTTGATATCCAGCCCGCCAGTGTCGAAGCAGACCCCCTTGCCGACCAGCGCGATGCGGGGGTGGGCGGGGTCGCCCCATTCCAGCTCGAGCAGGCGCGGATGCCGGTCCTTCGCCGCCGCCATGCCGACGGTGTGGATCATCGGGAAGCCGGTGGCGAGCGCATCGCCGCGCGTCACGGTCAGCGTCGCGCCGTGCCGCTTCGCGAGCGCCTCGACGGCGGCTTCCAGCTCGGCGGGGCCGCAGTCGGACGCGGGCGTGTTGACCAGATCGCGCACCAACGCCGTGGCCGCCGCCAGTCGGACCGTGTCGGCGATGCCGGCCGCGTCGGGGGTCAGCAGCACGCGGGCGCCGGCATCGTCCGCCTTGCGGTAACGGTCGAAGCGATACTGACCGAGGATCCAGCCCAGCGCGCCGGCGCCCGGCTGCCCGTCCGCGAGGCGATAGGTGCCGGCGGGCAGGAATCCGCCCATCGTTGCGAAGCGCCATGGCGAAGTCGCGGGCTCGTCACAGACCAGCAGGGCCGACCAGTCCTCCGCCGCCTCGCCGGGCAGGATGGCGCGGCTACCCGGCTTGCCCGTCAGCCCGTGCGCGGCGACCGCGGTCCGCACGCGCGGCGGCTGCGTGGCGAGCCAGCCGGCGAACCCGTCGGATGGGACAAGGTGGATCGCGCGCGCGGGCTCGCCGCGATCGGGGCGGAGCAGGTCGGCATAGGGGGTCACTGGCCCGGGCTCACCAGGAACTGCTCGAGCCGGCCGTTCGGGCCCGTTTCGGCATAGGTGCTGATCCTGAGCACCCGCCCGGGATGGACGACGCGGAAATTGCGCGCGACGAAGCCGCCGCGCAGCTGGGCACGGCCGACCTGCGTGAACGCGGTTGGCGGGCCGAGCGGCTGCAGGCTGGTCCGGTAATCGGCCCGGGCGGCGGGCGTGAAATAGTAGTTGGCGTCGTCGGTCAGCCCGCGCCGGTCGAGCGTGCCCGCACGGAGCTGGTCATAGAGCCTGCGCGCCTGGGTCAGTGCGGCCTGATCTTCGGCCGTTGCCGGCGCGAGCGGGAGCACCACCTGGCCGATCCCGTTGGCGATCCGCTGAAAGGCGTCGGAGAACCAGCTGTTGGTCAGCACCACGATCGCGGCCCTCTCGTCGGGCAGGACGAGGTTTTCCGACAGGAACCCGACCGCCTCGCCCGTATGCTCCACGAAGCGTCGCCCATTGCTCGCGCCCGTGAACACGCCCAGGCCATAGCCGTTGGTAGAGCCGTCCGGCAGGCGCACCGGCGTTTCCTGCGCCGCCCAGTCGTCGGCCGGCAGCAGCGTCCGGTTCATGCGCGCGATGTCCCATCTCGCGACGTCGGCGGCCGACATGGCGAGCTCGCCCGCGGCATAGAGCCAGCCCGACGCGGCGGGCGTCTCCGGCCGCACGGGGCCAAGCGCCAGACGCTTGTAGCCCTGGGGGAAGCCGGGGCCGATCGCCTGGTCCTGATCCACCGCGCGGATGCCGAGCGGGGCGAAGATGCGCTGCTGCAGGAAGGCAAGCAGCGGCTCGCCCGCGACCTTCTCCACGATCAGGCCGGCGACGACGTAGCCGGTATTCGAGTATTGCCATTGCGTGCCCGGCGTGAAGTCGAGCGGCTTCTTCGCCCAGCGATCGACGATGCCCTGGGGCGTGGTGGGCGTCGCCATCGCCTTGAAGCTGTAGTCCTGCGGCCAGTAGTCCTGCAGCCCGGCGGTGTGCGAGAGCAGCTGGCGCAGCGTGATGTGGTCGCCGTCGGTGATGCCGGGCAGGTATTTCGCGACGGGATCGTTCAGCGACAGTTTGCCCTCGTCCTCCAGCAGCAGCATCGCCGCGGCGGTGAACTGCTTCGAGTTGGACGCGATCGGGTAGGGCAAACGGGCATCGGGCGCGCCGCACGTCTCGCACTGCTTGCCATAGGCCTTGGCGAGGACGATCCGCCCGCCCCGCACGATCGCGATCGACGCGGAGGGGACGCCCGTGTCGCGCAGCGTGTCGGTGACGACGCGATCGACCTGCGCCTGCTCGGTCGCGGTGAGCGCCTGGGCCAAGGCGGGAGCGGGGAACAGGGCGGCGGCGAGGAGCAGGAAACGGACCATGGCCGCGGCATAGCCGCGCGCCCCGCCCGCGTCCCCCCGGCCCCCGGCCCGCCCCGCCCACCGCGCGGGGCTCGTCGCCATCGTCTGCCTCGGCGAGACCCGCGAGGAGCGCGAGGCGGCGAAGCGGGCGTTGAAGGAAGACCGCGAACGGG
>CAXTWJ010000040.1:11053-13137 GCA_964247925.1 uncultured Sphingomonas sp. | reverse complement strand
CTGGCAGCAACTTCATCTTCGCGGCCGGCATCTCCGCCCCCGTCCGCACGCCGCGCGGCCGCGACATCGACGCGGCGTGCGGGCAGCTGAAGACCGCGGCGGAGCGGAAATCGCGTGCGGAGCTGGACCGGCAGGCGGAGGATAAGCTGGCGGCGCTGGCCTAACCCGCTTCCTTCATCATGGCGTCGCGCAGGATAGCGTTGAGCCGGGTCTGATAACCACGTCCCTTCCCCCGGAGCCATTGCAGCACGTCGGCGTCGATCCGCACGGTCGTCGATTGCTTGACGGGCCGGTAAAGGTGCCGATCGCGGAAGCGAATCGGATTCTTGAACTCGACGGGCGGAATGTCGCTGAAGTCGATATCCTCGTCGCGCATGGTGGCCAGACGTTCGAGTTGACGCCTTTCGTCGTCCGTCAGCGGCGGCGGGTTGTCGAGATCAAACTCGGTTCTAACAATTCTGCTCTTCATATTGCCTTCTCTCGGTCCGTGTGGCGTAGCGAGCTGAGATGATACGAATTACCTCAACGTCCTCTTCCCGGACGGCATGCGCGACCACCAATATGGCCACGGCGCCCGCGCTGCCGATGGCGCGCCAACGATATTCCCCACCTTCAATCCGATCCTGTTCCAGGATCGCGAACGGATCGGCGAAGACCCGCCGCGCCGTCCGGAACTCCACGCCGTGCTTACGCCAGTTATTGGCTGCCTTGACCTCATCCCATTCAAAGCGCGGCGACACACATATCTGTTACTACAAACGTGTCAAAGTGGCAATCAACGCTGCCTGACCTATTGCTCCCCCTCGCCGCCGGCCTCCTCGGCGGCGCGATGAACGCGCTGGCGGGAGGAGGCACGTTCGCGACGTTGCCGGCGCTGATCGCGCTGGGGCTGCCGGCCAATGCCGCCAACGCGACCTCGAATGTCGCGCTGCTGCCCGGTGCGGCGACTAGCGCGTGGGCGTTCCGGGACGAGCTGGGGCCGGTCGGCGGGGTCGGCTGGCGCACGCTGGCGGGCATCACCTTCGCGGGCGGGCTGGGCGGCAGCCTGCTGCTGGTCGCGACGCCCACCCACGCCTTTGACCTCATCATTCCGTGGCTGCTGTTGTTCGCCTTCGTGGTGATCGCCGTCGGCAAGCGCGCGGCGGACTGGCTCGATGCGCGGGTCACGATCGGGCGGCGAACGCTGCTCGTCGTGCAGGGGCTGCTCGGCATCTATGGCGGCTATTTCGGCGGCGGGGTCGGGCTGATGACCACGGCGATCTACGGCCTGCTCGCCGGCGTCAGCCCCCGCGCGCTGTTCGCGCCGCGCACGTTGATGCTGGCGATCGCCAACGCGGCGGCGGCGATCGTCTTCGTGGCCACCGGGCTGGTGCGGTGGCAGGCGTGCCTGCCCATGCTGGTTGGTGCGGGCGCGGGCGGGGGGCGGGGGGCCAAGCGGGGCAGGCGCCTGCCCGCGCCGGCGGTGCGCTGGTGGACGCTGCTCGTCACGGGCGCGACCACGGCGGTGTTCTTCGCCCGTGCCTATTGATCGGGGCGGAGCAAAGGGGCGGCGGCGATGTGGGCCAGGACAAACCGGCGGGCGCGGCGACCACCCTCCGCCGCGCGCGGCCGATCCGTGAGCACGCCTGTTCCTGGAAGAATGAATGTCAGGTGCGAGGCCGCGGTTCAACCGCGCGCGACTGTGCTAATCATGTCGCGATGACGATCCACCGCACCGCCATCGCCGCCCTGCTCGGGCTGGCCGCCTGCTCCATCGGCAGCGCCGCGCCCGAGCCGCCCACGCATCCCGCCGTGATCGAGCTGTACCAGAGCCAGGGCTGCTCGTCCTGCCCGCCCGCGCTGGCGGTGCTGGACCAGCTCGCGAACCGGCCGGACGTGATCGCGCTCAATTTCGCCGTCACCTACTGGGACCGGCTCGGCTGGCGCGACCGTTTCGCCCAGCCGGCGTTCACCGCGCGCCAGTGGGATTACGCGCGCGCCGCGCACCGGGGCAACGTGTCCACGCCGCAGCTGATCGTCAACGGGCGCGCGGCGCTGGTCGGGGGCCGCCGGCCGGAGGTGGAGGCGACGCTGCGCTCGGCGGC
>CAXTWJ010000040.1:320-11043 GCA_964247925.1 uncultured Sphingomonas sp. | reverse complement strand
CCCGCCATCGCGGCCGCGAACGGCGCGCTGAGCGTCGGCGCCGGCCCGGCCACCACCGCCCGTGTCTGGCTGGTGTCCTACGACCCGCGCCGCCTCGCCGTGCCGATCCGCGCGGGCGAGAATGACGGGCGCACGCTGGTCCACACCGACATCGTGCGCGCGCTGGCCCCGCTCGGCGCCTGGACCGGCAAGCCGGCGCGCTATCCCCTGCCCGCCGCAGCACCTGGCCTGAAGCGCGCGGTGCTGGTCCAGGCGGGCACGGGCGGGCCGATCGTCGCGGCGGCGCGGCTGTGAGCGCCGCCGCGCTGCCGCTGGCGCCCGCGCCGGCGCCGCCCGCTGTATATCGCCACCGGCTCGCGACACGGCTGTGGCACTGGACCAACGCGATCACCATGTTCGTGATGATCGGCTCCGGCCTGATGATCTCCAACGCGCACCCACATCTCTACTGGGGCAATTACGGCGCGAACTTCGACCATCCCTGGTTCAATCCGCCGCACTTTCCCGGCTGGATCACCATCCCGACCAGCTACAACCTCGCCTTGGGGCGACGCTGGCATCTGCTCTTCGCGCTGGTGCTGGCGTTCAATCTGCTGTGGTTCATGGTGGCGAGCCTCATCAACCGGCATTTCACCCGTGACTTCCGCATGACCCGCGCCGAGCTCGCGCCGAAGCATCTGTGGGCGGACGTGAAGGAGCATCTCGCCTTCCGCTTCCACGATGCCGAACATCCTGACCGGTTCAACATCCTGCAGAAGCTCGCCTATGCCGGCGCGCTGTTCGTCTTCCTGCCGCTGATGATCGGCACGGGGCTGGCGCTGTCTCCCGGCTGGGACGCTGGCGCGCCATGGCTGCTGGCGGTGCTCGGCGGGCGCGCGACGGCGCGGTCCATCCATTTCCTCACCTGCTGGGCGCTGATCGTGTTCATCGTCGTGCATCTGGTGCTGGTGATGCTCGCCGGGCCGGTGGCGGAGGTGCGCTCCATGATCACCGGCTGGTTCCGCCCACACGCCGAGGAAACCCGATGATCTCGCGGCGGAGCCTCGTCGCCGGCGGCACCGGGCTGCTGCTCGCGGGGTGCGACAAGGTGCAGAACTGGGCACCCGCGCGCAGGATCCTGACGTCGGGCGACAAGATCACCTACGGCCTGCAGCGCGCGTTGATCGACCGCGCCGCGCTCGCGCCCGAATACCGCCCCGACCAGATGTCGCCCGTTTTCCGCGTCAACGGCACGGCCAACCCGGACACGCCCGCCTACAACGCGATGGTCGCGCAGGCCTTCGCCGACTGGCGGCTGCAGGTCGGCGGGCTGGTCAGCCACCCGCTCGCGCTCAGCCTCGCCCAGCTTCGCGCGATGCCGCAGCGCCGCCAGATCACGCGTCACGACTGCGTGGAGGGGTGGAGCGCGATCGGGCAATGGCAGGGGCCGCTGCTCGGCTCGGTGCTCAAACAGGCGGGGGTTCAATCGGCGGCCCGCTTCGTCGTGTTCCGCTGCGCCGACCTGTACGGCGGCCAGCCCTATTATGAATCGATCGATCTGATCGACGCCTTTCACCCGCAGACCATCCTCGCGCTCGCGATGAACGGCCAGCCCCTGACCGTCGGCCATGGCGCGCCGGTGCGTCTGCGCGTCGAGCGGCAGCTCGGCTACAAGCAGGCGAAGTACGTCATGAGCATCGACGCGGTGGCGCACCTGCCGGGCAAGGGCGGCTATTGGGAGGACGCGGTCGATTACGATTGGTATGCGGGAATCTAGCCGCTACCGAAACGACGCATGGCGCTGATCGACCATTTCCTCCGCCGCGCGGTCCGTCATGGATCGCTCACCGTTGCCCACCCGGACGGCACCTTTGCCACCTTCGGCGACGGCAAAGGCCCGCTCGCCCCCGTTACCATCCGCTTCGCCGACAAGGCCGCCGAGCGCCGCATCCTGACCGACCCGGCGCTGGGCGCGGGCGAGATGTACATGGACGGCCGCCTGACCGTGGAGGGGGGCGACGTGCTGCCGCTCGTCGAGCTGCTCAAGGCGAACAATCGCTGGGAGACGGGCAAGTCGGTCCTGAAGCCCTCGCCCGGCCGCAAGGCGTTCGACGCCGTCCGCTTCCGCATCGATCGGATCAACGCCGAGCGCCGGGCGAAGCGCAACGTCGCGCATCACTACGACCTGTCCGGCCGGCTCTATGACCTGTTCCTCGACCGCGACCGGCAATATAGCTGCGCCTACTTCGTCGATCCCGGGAACACGCTGGAACAGGCGCAGTCGGACAAGCTGGCGCACATCGCCGCCAAGCTCGCGATCCAGCCGGGGATGCGCGTGCTCGACATCGGCTGCGGCTGGGGCGGCATGGCGCTCTATCTGCACCGCAAGCTGGGCGCGGAGGTGCTGGGCGTCACCCTGTCGGAGGAGCAGCTCGCCGTCGCTCGCCGACGCGCCGCCGACGCAGGCGTCGCGGACAAGGTCCGGTTCGAGCTGATCGACTATCGCCAGGTCACGGGCGAGTTCGACCGCATCGTGTCGGTCGGCATGTTCGAGCATGTCGGCCCGCGCGACTACCGAACCTTCCTGCGTCAGTGCCGCAACCTCCTCACCCCCGACGGCGTGATGCTGCTCCACACGATCGGGCGGATGGGCAAGCCCGGCGTGACCGACGCCTGGACCGCGAAATACATCTTCCCCGGCGGCTACAACCCCGCACTGTCGGAAATCGTGCGCGCGAACGAGGGACAGAAGCTGTTCATCACGGACGTGGAGGTGCTCCGCCTTCACTACGCGCACACGCTGCAGGCCTGGTACGATCGCGCGATCGCCTCACGCGACGCGATCGTTCGGCTCTATGACGAGCGCTTCTATCGCATGTGGACCTTCTATCTCGCCGGCGCGCTGGTCGCGTTCCGATACGGCGGGCTGGTCAACTATCAGCTGCAGTTCAGCCGCAGCCGCGATGCGCTGCCGATCACGCGCGATTACATGATCGAGGCCGAGCGAGCCTTGCGCGAGACCGTGTCGCCCGCCTAAGCGCGCCGGCCATGAGCACCAAGCCCCAACGTGTCGTCCTCGCCTATTCGGGTGGCCTCGACACCAGCGTCATCCTGAAATGGCTCCAGACCGAGCGCGGCTGCGAGGTCGTGACCTTCACCGCCGACCTGGGCCAGGGCGAGGAGCTGGAACCCGCGCGGCGCAAGGCGCAAGCCGCGGGCGTGCGGCCCGAGCACATCTTCATCGACGACCTCAAGGAAGAGTTCGTCCGCGACTTCGTGTTTCCCATGATGCGCGCCAACGCGCTGTATGAGGGGCTGTACCTCCTCGGCACCTCCATCGCGCGGCCACTGATCGCCAAGCGGCAGATCGAGATCGCGCGGTTGGTGGGCGCGGACGCGGTGGCGCATGGCGCGACCGGCAAGGGCAACGACCAGGTCCGCTTCGAACTCGGTTACTACGCGCTCGCGCCGGACATCACCGTCATCGCGCCCTGGCGCGAATGGGATCTGACCAGCCGGTCCAGGCTGATCGAGTGGGCGGAGGCGCACCAGGTGGAGGTGCCGCACAACAAGCGGGGCGAGGCGCCCTTCTCTACCGATGCGAACCTGCTCCACACCTCGTCCGAGGGGCTGGTGCTGGAAGACCCCTGGGCGGAGGTGCCCGACTATGTCTTCAGCCGCACGCTGAACCCGGAGGACGCGCCCGACACGCCCGAGGTCATCACCGTCGATTTCGAGCGCGGCGACGCGGTCGCGGTCGATGGCGAGGCGCTGAGCCCGGCCGCGCTGCTCGCCAAGCTGAACGACCATGGCCGCGCCCACGGCATCGGCCGGCTCGACCTGGTCGAGAACCGCTTCGTCGGCATGAAGTCGCGCGGGATGTACGAGACGCCCGGCGGCACCATCCTCCACACCGCGCATCGCGCGATCGAGCAGCTGTGTCTCGACCGCGGCGCCGCGCATCTCAAGGACGAGATCGGGCCGCGCTACGCCGAACTCGTCTATAACGGCTTCTGGTTCTCGCCCGAGCGCGAGATGCTGCAGGCGGCGATCGACCAGAGCCAGGCCAAGGTGGACGGCACCGTGCGGCTCAAGCTCTACAAGGGTGTCGCCTACGTGATCGGGCGCAAGTCACCCCACTCGCTCTATTCGGAAAAGGTTGTCACTTTCGAGGACGACGGCGGCGCCTATGATCAGCGCGACGCGGCCGGCTTCATCAAGCTGAACGCGCTGCGGCTGCGGCTGCTCGGGCGTCGGGATCGCTGATCCGCCGTCACCCCGGCGTTGAGCCGGGGTCCCGCTGCCTTGGCGCCGTCAGAACAAGCGGGACGCCCGGGTCAGGCCCGGGGTGACGAAGTTGACCGTAACCCGACCTTAAGCGCGCCGGGCTACAGCCCGCGCGTGCCCGCCTCCACCCTCCGCCGCGACGCATTTCTCGCAGTTCTGCTCGCGGTCATACTCGGGGTAGCCTGGGCGTGGCGCGACTGGGCGGACCTGTCGCGCCTGCATCTGCCCGATACCGACGACGTGGTGCGGCTGCAGCAGATCCGCGACTGGCTGGCGGGGCAGCCCTTCGCCGACCTGACGCAGCATCGCCTCGGCACCGGCCTGCCCATGCACTGGTCGCGTCTCGCCGACCTCGGCCCGGGCGCCACGATCGCGCTGCTCACCCCCTTACTCGGCCAGCACGCCGCCGAGGTCACGGCGGTGACGCTGTGGCCCCCGCTCCTGTTCGCGGCCGCGCTGTTCCTGCTCGCGCGCATCGCCCGGCGGCTCGGCGGCGACGCGACCGTCGCCACGACCGTGATCGTCGCCGCGATCGGCTTTCCCGCGACCTCGCTGTTCGTGCCGGGCCGAATCGACCATCACGGTTTGCAGATGGTGCTGCTGCTCGGCGCCACAGGCGCGCTGCTTCGCCCGGCCGGCCCTGGCGCGGGAGTCGCGATCGGCCTGCTGGCCGCCGCCAGCCTGGTGATCGGGCTGGAGACCGCGCCGCTGCTCGCCGTGATCGGCGCGATCGCCGCGATCGACTGGGTGATCGGCCACGACGAGGGCGCCGAGCGGCTGAAGGGCGTTGGCGTCGGCGCGCTGGTCGGGCTGGCGGCGGCGAAGGGCATCTTCGCCACGAGCGCCTGGTCCTTTCCGGCCTGCGACGGCTTCACCGGCGAGGCGTGGCGTGCGGCGCTGCCCATCGCCGGAGTGCCGCTGCTGCTCGCGCTCGCGGACAGGCAGCTGCCCGACTGGCGCGCGCGCGGCGGCGCCGCCGCCGCGCTTGGCCTGGCGGCGGCCGGCACCGCGCTGCTGATCGCGCCCGGTTGCCTTCACCCCTATGACGGCGTCGATCCGTTCCTCGCCCGCGTGTGGCTGTCGGAGGTCGGTGAGGCGCAGCCGCTGTTCGCGGCGCCCCCGGGCACCGCGATCGGCTATGCCGGGCTGATGATCGCGGGCATCGCGTGCGGCGCGGCGCTGCTTCATCGGCGGCGCACACACGGCTGGGCGGTGCTGCTCGCGCTCCAGCTCGCCGCCCTCGCGATCACCGTCACGCAGATGCGCGGCGCGTACGCCGGCGCGCTGCTCGCCGCCCCCGCGCTCGCCGCCGTCATCACCGCAGCCCGTACCCGCGGCGCGCTGCCGGTCGCCGCCGCGTGGCTCGCGTCGGCGGGCATGATGTACCCGCTCGCGGCGCAGGCGCTGACGCCCGCCCGCTCCACGCCACCCGACACTGAACGGGGCGCCTGCGCCTCGCCCGCGATGCTCGCCGCGCTCGACCGCCTGCCGGTGGGTGAGGTCATCGAGCCGATCGACGCCGGCGCTTACATCCTCGGCGCGACGCGGCAGCGCGTCGTCGCCGCGCCCTATCACCGCAACGACGCGGGCAATCGCGACGCCTTTCGCTTCTACCTCGGCGACGTGGGCACGGCGGTCGCGGTCGCGGACCGGTGGCACGTCACCTACGCGCTCAGCTGCGATGCCATGCCGGGCGCGGCGCGCGCGCGCGGCCTGCCCGGCTGGCATCGCGTCGCGACGATGCCCGACGGCGCGGCGATCTGGGCGCGGACCTAGCGGATTTCTCGCGCAACCCCGTCAGCTTGCTTGCTGAAAGGCCCGGCGCGGCGCTAGGCAGGACGCCGCATGAACGGGGGCGCTCGACTTCACTGGTGGCAGACGCGGACCTTCGTGGCGCTCGTCACGCTCGCCGCCGCGATCCCGCTGCTGTGGCCGACGATCCCGCCGCTGGTGGACCTGCCCGGTCACATGGGCCGCTACCGGGTCCAGCTCGCGTACGATCACGTCGCTCGGCTGCACAACTGGTACGACTTCCGCTGGTCGCTGATCGGCAATCTGGGCATCGACCTCCTGATGGTGCCGCTCGGCCCGCTGCTCGGCGTGGAGCCGGCGGTGAAGCTGATCGTGATCGCGATCCCGATGCTGACCGTCGCGGGCCTGCTCTGGATCGCGCGCGAGGTGCATGGCCGCATCCCGGCGACCGCGCTGTTCGCGCTGCCGCTCGCCTATTCATACCCCTTCCAGTTCGGTTTCGTGAACTTCGCGCTGTCGATGGCGCTGGCGCTCAACCTGTTCGCCCTGTGGCTTCGCCTCGCGCGGCTCGGGCGGCTGCGGCTGCGTGCCGCGCTGTTCGTGCCCGTGTCCTGCCTCCTGTGGCTGTGCCACACGTTCGGCTGGGGGACGCTGGGCGTGCTTGCCTTCTCCGCCGAGATGTTTCGTCAACATGACCGGCTGAAGAACGGGCACAATGGCCATTGGCTGGATAGCTGGATCCGCGCCGCGCTCGGCTGCGTGCCGCTCGCGTTGCCGCTCATCCTGATGGTGGCGTGGCGGTCGGGCGACCATGTGTCGGGGCAGACGGCGGACTGGTTCAACTGGACGGCCAAGCAACACTGGGTCGTCATGGTCCTGCGCGATCGCTGGATGGCGTTCGATATCGGTGCGATGCTGGTGCTGGTCGGCGTGCTGGTGCTGGGGGCGGGGGACGGACGGCTCCACTATTCGCGCAACCTTGCCCTGTCGGCCTCTTTCCTGTTCGCGGTGTTCCTGTTGCTGCCGCGCATCGTGTTCGGCTCCGCCTATGCCGATATGCGGCTTGCCCCCTTCGCGCTCGCCGTGGCGGTGATCGCGATCCGGCCCAAGGCGCAGGCATCGTTCCGCGACGCCGCCACCTACGCGGCCCTCGGCCTCGCCTTTTTCGGCGTGCGGCTGGCGGGCACGACGTGGAGCTACTGGCTGTACGACCGGAGCTACACGCGGGCGCTCACCGCGCTCGACCACGTGCCCGTCGGCGCGCGCGTGGTGTCGTTCGTGGGGCGGCGCTGCGTCGATGACTGGGCCTATTCCAGGCTGGAGCACGTCCCCGCGCTGCTGCTCGAGCGCCGCCTGGCCTATACCAACGACCAATGGTCGATGGCGGGCGCGCAGCAGCTGACCACCCGCTATCGGGTCGCCAAGGGGTACCAGCACGACCCGTCGCAGATCGTCACCGACCGGCGCTGCCGGGGCGAATGGTGGCGCCCCGTCTCGATCGCGCTGCGCCAGTTCCCGCGCGCGGCGTTCGACTATGTCTGGCTGTTGAACCCGCCGCCCTATGACCCCGCGCTGACCGCCGGGCTGCAGCCGATCTGGCGCGACGGCCGCGACGTGCTGTTCCGCGTCATCGATCGCCGCCAGCCGGCACGCCCCGACGAGGCCCAGCCGGCGATGTTCAGCCGCCCCGGCGAAAAGGGGTGAGCTCGCCCAGATAGGCGGCATCCTGCGCCACGGCGGCACGCTCGCGCTCGAGGAAGTCGGCCACCGCGCGGCGGAAGCCCGCGTCGGGCAGGTAATGCGCCGACCAGGTCGGCACCGGGACATAGCCACGCGCCAGCTTGTGCTCGCCCTGCGCGCCCGCCTCCACCGTGGTCAGACCTCGCGCGATCGCGGCGTCGATCGCCTGGTAATAGCACAGCTCGAAATGCAGGAACGGCACTTCCTCGGTCGCGCCCCAATAGCGCCCGTACAGCGTATCCGCGCCAATGAGGTTGAGCGCGCCCGCGATCGGCACCCCATCCCGCTCCGCCACGATCAGCAGCACCCGGTCGCCCAGCGCCTCGCCCAGCAGCGGGAAGAAGCTCCGCGTCAGATATGGCCGGCCCCATTTGCGGTTGCCCGTATCCTGGTAGAATCGCCAGAACGCGTCCCAATAGCGCCCCGTGATCGCGGGCCCGGTCAGGTGCCGGATCACCAGCCCTGCGACGGCGGCCGCGCGTTCCTTGCGGATCGCCTTGCGCTTGCGGCTGGCGAGCGCGTCGAGGAAGTCGTCGAACGTCCGATACCCGTCGTTGCGCCAGTGGAACTGCGTCCCCTGCCGGATCAGCCAGCCCGCCGCCTCGAACAGCGGCACCTGGTCGGGCGCCACGAACGTCGCGTGCGCCGACGACAGGCCGTGCTGTTCCGTCACCGCCTCCAGCGCGGCGATCAGCGCGGGGCCGGCGCTCGGGTCGCGCAGCAGCAGCCGGGGGCCGGGCACGGGCGAGAAGGGCGCCGCGACCTGCAGCTTGGGGTAGTAATCGCCGCCGGCGCGGCTCCAGGCATCCGCCCAGCCATGGTCGAACACATATTCGCCCTGGCTGTGGCTCTTCAGATAGGCGGGCGCGACCGCGACCGGGCGGTCGTCCGCATCATCGACGACGACGGGCACCGGCTGCCAGCCCGATCGCCCGCCGACGCTTCCCGACGCCTCCAGCGCGGCGAGGAAGGCGTGGCCGACGAACGGGTTCGCGCCGCCCGCGCACGCGTCCCACTCGGCGATCGGGATCGTGGACACGCCGGTGGCGAGGCGGGCGGTGACGGCGGTCATGCAACGCCTAGATAGGAAGGGTGGCCCGTGCCCGCGAGCGGCTCAGAGCGCGGGATCGCTCACCTGGAAGATCGCGTCGATCTCCACCGCCACGCCCAGCGGCAGCGTCGGCACGCCCACCGCCGAGCGCGCGTGGCGCCCGGCCTCGCCGAACACCTGCTGCATCAGCTCGGACGCGCCATTGGCAACCTTGGGCTGGTCGGTGAAGTCGGCGGTCGAGTTCACGAACACGCCCAGCTTCACGACACGCTCGACCCGGTCGAGCCCGCCCAGCGCGTGGCGGACCTGCGCGAGCAGCATCAACGCGCACCGCCGCGCGGCCTCCTGCCCCTCTTCCAGCGACACGCCCTCCCCCAGCCGGCCGGTCATCACCTGCCCGTCGCGGAAGGGCAGCTGACCCGACAGGTGCAGCAGCCCGCCCGCGAGCACGGCGGGAACATAGGCCGCGACGGGAGCAGCGGCCTCGGGCAGCGCCAGCCCCAGTTCTTCCAGCCGGCGGTCGATATGCGTGGTCATGCGTCGTCCTTCTCACGTTGCGCGGGTTCCCCCGCGGCGAACCGGCCGGTGATCCAGGCCCGCGCCTCGCGCCAGTCGTCGATGCGCGCGTGGGCGAACGGCGCGGGCGGCATCGTGGCGGCGAGCTCGGGCTCGGACACCATGTGCAGCCGATGCACCCCCGGCGCGTGGCGGGCGACCGACTCGTGATGCACGGGCAGGTCGTCCACGAACACGGTGACGGGGTCGCCATACTCCTTGACCAGCGCCGCGACGGGCGTGCCCTTGCCGCCCTGATTGCATTCGACGCGGTGGTCGATGCCAAAGCGCGCCAGCTGCTCGATCCGGGGTTGCCGGCACTCGTCCTGCAGGTTGGTCAGGATCACGATGTCGGCGTCGCGTGCGATCGCCGCCAGCGCGTCGGCCGCGTGCGGCACCAGCGTCTGCCGGTCCATCTCGCCCGGGAAGAAGCCGCCCAGCAGCTCCCACATCTCGTTCTGGTTCGGCGCGGGCCGCCCGTCGCGGCGCGTCATCGCGCGCTCGAAACTACCCTCGCCGATGCGGAAGTCGATGTCGTGCGCCTCGCCGAGCCAGGTGCGGAAATGCTTCACCATGTGGAGCAGCACCTCGTCGCAGTCGGTGATGAGCAGCGCCCTGCGGCCTTGGGCGAGTGGGGGCGTCATGCGTCCAGCCGATCGGCGGCACCGGCCAGCGTCGCGGGCGGCACCCCCAGCTCGGCGGCGCAGGCGATGAGGTCCGGCTCGTTCGCGCAGAGGAACTGCACTGTCGCCGCCAGCACCGCGGGGTCGTTGATCCGCGCGCGCAACGACGACGGCTCGATTCCCGTCACCGCCAGCAATCGCTGCGCCCGGTCGGGGTCCGCCAGCGTCCACACGAGCGCCCGGAGCGCCAGCGTGCCCGCGTCCTCATTTACTTTGTCTCGCGCCATCGCCTAGGTCGGTCCCGCAAACCTGTGGGGGCCGCGTGGCAAAGAAGGTGCTCGTTGTCGAGGACAACGAACTCAACCTGAAGCTGTTTTCGGACCTGCTCCGCGCGCACGAGCACGTCGTCGAGGGCCTGCGCGACGGGCGCGAGGCGGTGGACTATGCGCGCCGCTTCGCCCCCGACCTGATCGTGATGGACATCCAGATGCCCCACGTCACCGGCTACGAGCTGATCCTGGCGCTGAAGGCGGACGAGGCGCTGCGCCGCATCCCGGTGATGGCGGTGACGGCGTACGCCGGCCGGGACGACGAGGACCGCATCCGCGCGGCGGGCGCGGAGGCGTACGTGTCCAAGCCGATCAGCCTGGCGCGGTTCATGGAGGTGGTCGGGAGTCTACTTTAATCCTCCCCGAGCTGGCTCGGGGAGGGGGACCCCGCGGCCGGCGGGGGGGGG